>JAUPKT010000303.1 GCA_030837305.1 Thermodesulfobacteriota bacterium | reverse complement strand
GGTAACCATCAATTCTATATCCTTGAGACCCGTATCCGCACTGACGGGCCGCGATTCCCCTCTCACAAGCTTCATGCCGTTATAGTCTATGGGATTGTGGCTTGCAGTAACCATGATCCCTCCGTCAAGCCCCATGTGAGATGTGACAAAATAGATTTCTTCCGTGGGGGATAGTCCTATATCGACTACGTTGCACCTCTGATCGGTCAGTCCCTTCTCCAAAGCTTGCGAGATGACGGGACTGGAAAGTCTTATATCGTATCCCACACAGACCCGGGACGCTTTGAGAAATTCCACATAAGCACGGCCAATTCTATAGGCTACATCCTCGTTGAATTCGTCCGGGATGCGTCCCCTAATATCATATGCCTTGAAACTATTTGAAATTGTTGATCCACTATTCATCATGGGGCCTCCTCTCTTGCATAAATGAGAAAAAGTGCTGATCTTGTGGGATTAGATCTGCGCGCAAAACCATCCTCTCAGTTCCTTATCATAACAGGTGGCCATAGCCACACTGCGGCAGGATCTCCTGGAATTTCTTGATCTGTTGGGCTGCGTCCTTGTGGCACACCAAGATAGCATCAGGAGTATCCACGACAATGAGATCCTCTACCCCAACGAGAGCAACCAGTTTATCGCACGCGGAGATGACACAGTTCCTGCTGTCTAATTGCACAAAATGCCCTTTACAAGAGTTTCCATTCGAGTCCGAACCCCACACCTCATGGAGCGACGGCCAACTCCCCACATCGTTCCATGCAACATCCAACGGTATCACCGCCACGTTGTCCGCAACTTCCATGATGCCGTTATCGATGGAAACACTTTGTATGTCCCGGTATATCCCTTCTATGGCATTCGCTTCATCTTCAGTATTGAAACTGCTTGAAACTTGGCTCATCAACATGTGGATGTCCGGAAGGTGTCTCTCAAAAGCTCGAATAATCGTGGACGCCCGCCACATAAACATTCCGCTGTTCCAAAAATATTTGCCACTCTCCAGGTATGCCTCAGCGGTGGGCCTGTCCGGTTTCTCCACGAACTGGTCAACCAAGTAGACGCCCTGATAATTCTGTGAGTTAAAGTGATCGCCGGTGCGTATATAGCCGTAGCCTGTTTCTGGTCTTGTTGGCTGAATACCGAATGTAATAAGCACCTCTCTGGATTCAGCAATGAGGGCCCCTCTTTCAACAGCCTCCAAAAATGTCGATATGTTTCCAATGATATGGTCGGCGGGAAGAACCAACATGATAGCTTGAGGATCCATAGCCGCCAACTTATACGCAGACAAAGCAATGCAGGGAGCTGTGTTGCGCCCATACGGCTCCAATATAACCGCAGCAGGATCTAGTTCCGGCAATTCTTCTAGAATTTGTCCACCCTGATCGGCTACAGTGACTACCATAACCCTCTCCACGGGTATGAGACCGAGAATCCTATCCACCGTGGCCCGGAGCAGAGAGTTGTGTCCGTCGATCCGCAACAATTGCTTAGGTCTTTTTTTTCGGCTTTCAGGCCAGAATCTTGTCCCACTGCCTCCTGCTATGACAACCCCATACAGCATACCCAGAATCCTTTCTGTCATCAGGCAGTCCCCATGTTCCGCAATGCTCTGCCGTGATCCTTTGGGATGCACAAGACGGTTAATGCTTGGATATCTGACGATCCCATGCAATAAAATTGACGATTCTTGACGTGACGCTGAAAACGAAAATTGCATTTTCAGTTTGTACAGTTTATATCAGACGATAAAATGAGTCGAGGTTCAGGGTCAAGATTTTTCTCGGACCAACCATTAATGATAGTGTGGAATAGATAGGCGTTACTCATGCGCATTGCCATTTTAGCTCCTTCACAAAGGTCATGTGGATTCCTCACGTCCGGAGAAAGACATGCCCGGGATCTGTATAAAGGTCTCGTCGCTGATGGCATTGATGTATGTCTTTACCCCGCATCGCAGGGACCCGTCATCGATTGTCCGCCGAGTGATTTCCACCATGAGGCTTCTGAACTCTGCAGACGGCAGAGCTGTATTGCAGAGATCATTACAACCACAGAGTTGTTTGAAATGTCCCGTGACTTCGACCTCATCCACAGCCACTCTCACCTCTTATCCCTTGGCTACTCGCGCCTCGCCGAGATTCCTGTGTTGGCGACAATTCACGATCAGCCCGGACCTGAAGCTCTTCCCTTATTGGAGAAACTTGATGGCAACACCTACTACGTTTCTACGTCCAACTCCGATCGACTGCCTCAGCTAACTTACAGGGGAACGGTTTATAATGGGATAGATGTAAGTTCCTATCCGCTTCGAAGTCGGGAACTTGACGAAACTATTCTTTTCGTAGGAAATCTGAAACCTGACAATGGAATTGAGGATGCGCTTGAAATCGCAAGACTCTCCGGCCACAAACTCATCCTCGCCGGTCGAGTCCAGGATCACGGCTATGTTCAAAGATTGGGAATACAATCTACAATAGAGACGGAGATTGTCGATATCTGCAAGGTGGATGAATCTCAACGAGCGTCTATTTACTGTGGAGCCAAAGCCCTTGTCCTTCCCCGCGGGATTGATGACCCCTTCAGGTATGCAGTCTTGGAATCTCTGGCTTGCGGAACACCAGTAATATCAAGACATACTGATTTCCTTGGGGAAATTCTCACTCACGATGTCAATGCATGTTGGTTTGAGGGTGTCGGTGAAGCGCTCTCTGCTCTGGAGAAGATAGCATCCATTTACCCTGAAGACTGCAGAGCAAGCATTGAGGAAAGGTTCTCAATGAAGACCATGGTCACCGAGTACATGGAAATATACCAAGAGATACTGCGAAGTCACGTTAAAGATGAGCGGCGACCCTGGGGATACTTTGAAGTCCTGTTGGATGCCCTTGATCACAAAGTCAAACGCATAGGTGTATACCCAGGGAAACGACTAAGCCTTCAAAGACACAAATGTAGATCTGAACATTGGTTCATGGTCAGTGGTGTAGGTGACGTGACGCTGGATGATCAGGTAATACGGTTGCTCCCCGGCCAATGTATGCAAATTCCCGTTGGTGCCAAGCATCGGATGGCGAATGTAGGAAACGATATGGTGGTGTTCGTAGAAACCCAAACAGGTTCATATTTTGGCGAAGATGACATTGAACGTTTCGAAGACGACTTCGGCCGTATCGAATCATCCCTCTGAAACGCTGCTCACTGGCTTCAATTCAATATAAACGGTCACTCTAAAGCCCAGTGTTGCAGCCTGAAGAAGATTTGTCGCTCTGTGTTCCACAAGTCAGATTTTTTTCATCGACTTTTCTTGCTGGGAGTCACCGGCCGTTTCCACCACGCTCCGTGCTTTGGCAATCAGATCTACCAAGGTCACGAGCCGAGGCTTTGGTATGGCATGAAAGATTTGTTCAAAAACATCATCCCCCAGTTCGCAACGAAAAACATCTCCGCCTCGAAGTAAGAGTGCCAGCAGTCTATGGCCTTGAAACATGGTTTGCCGAGAGCTTCTTGTCGGCAGTATCCAAAAGTCACTTGGCCACCTAGTCTTGGACACCTTATTTCGCGGTCGTCCGCGGGATGATTAACCGGACTATTTTTATCTCCCATCAAATGTAGATCACCCTTTCTGGACACCTTGTGTAATTGGGACATTACGAGGAGCCAGAATTTGAAGATTTGAGGGATGAGCCGTGTGTTGTCTCATCATTGTACGAACACTGTGTGACATCGTCGCAAGGCTCATCCCATTGAATGCCGACCCCGAGAGGCGTCCGAAGGACACTAAGGAAACACTCTCCCAGGCCTGATGCATTTACATCTTCGGCTTGGGAAAACCTTCCAGGGCCTTTAATGCCGCATCGATTTCTTCCCTGGGTAATTCATAGTCAAAAAGCTTGCCCTGGAAGTAGGCGTCGTAAGCGGCAAGATCCACAAGGCCATGGCCGCTCCAATTTACCAGTATAGTCTTTTGCTTACCCTCTTCCTTTGCCAGCTTTGCTTCTTGTATGACAGCCGCCAACGCGTGATTCGTCTCGGGGGCGCTTATAAATCCTTCCGTCCTGGCCCATGTGACGCCGGCCTGAAAGGTCTCCAACTGATGCACGGCCCTTGGTTCGATGAGTCCATCCATTACGAGTTGGCTCACAAGAGGAGCCATGCCGTGATAGCGTAGTCCTCCTGCATGTATCGGCGCGGGGATGAAGGCATGTCCTAACGTGTGCATGGCCATGAGAGGCGTCATTTGGACAGTATCACCAAAATCGTAAAGAAATGGGCCCTTAGTCATAGTAGGACACGAAAATGGCTCTACCGCAAGAATCTTAATTTCCTTGCCCGCGATCTTGTCTCTCACAAAGGGGAATGCGCATCCGGCAAAATTGCTTCCACCGCCGGCGCAGCCAATCACGACATCCGGATAGTCTCCCGTCACGGCGAGCTGCTTCTGGGCCTCTAAACCAATAATTGTCTGGTGCAAAAGAACATGGTTAAGCACACTGCCCAACGAATATCGTGTGTTGGGGCGCCCTTGAGCTTCGCTCGTCACTGCATCTTCCACTGCTTCACTGATGGCAATACCCAAACTTCCAGGGGAATTAGGGTCCTGAGCCAACATCTTGCGACCCGCCTCTGTTTCCGTACTGGGGCTCGGCACACATGTCGCACCCCAGGTATTCATCATAAGCCTCCGGTAAGGCTTTTGCTCGTAGCTTATACGCACCATGTACACCTTGGCTTCCAACCCAAACTGGCTGCACGCAAAACTCAAAGCACTGCCCCATTGACCGGCCCCGGTCTCAGTACTGATCCGCTTTATCCCAAACACCTTGTTGTAATAAACTTGAGGAATGGCTGTGTTAGGCTTATGGCTGCCCGCAGGACTTACTCCTTCGTTCTTGTAGTAAATCTTAACCGGACAATTTAAGTATTCCTCAAGTCTGAGAGCCCTGTAAAGAGGAGTTGGACGCCACAGCAAAAGCTTGTCCAGAACCTCATCCGGGATGGTAATCCATCTCTCCTGACTCACTTCCTGCTCAATAAGATTCATTGGAAAAACTGGAGCCAAATCTTCCGGTCCTATCGGTTGAAGTGTGCCGGGATGCAACGGCGGCTGCAACGGAGTGGGCATGTCAGCAGCAATGTTATACCACTGACGGGGAATCTCGGACTCGTTAAGGAAAATCTTTACGGTCATGCTCATCGTCCTCCTCTCTTTATACCATGCAAGATCCATGACCCCGCCACAAAAGCCCATCGAGTCTTCAACCGTTTACTCGTCTGTTCAAGCTTCGGCTGGGTAATGGCCAAACGGCCTCTTAAGATAATGTCTTCGAGGATCGCATAACAATCACACGCAGATCCCACGATACAAAAAGATCTGCACTCCGAAAAAACAGCCAATGAAGACTCATGCCGAGCACTTCGACAAGCGACATCTAAATGTTTCCCGATCCCTATGACCCGCACAGGACCATTAGGAACATATCCTAAGTGAAGGTCTCAGTCCGACGTGCCTCAGAAAACAAAGCGTACGAAAGTCCCGACGACATATCGCGTCGGCGTTTAGAAAGATAAGTGGTTAAAGAAACGACATAACGGCTTGAGAAAGCCGCACTTTTTCTTGTCAGGATGCACAGCGGAAGAATCAGCGATTCCTCTTCAAAAAGATCGTGCTCATAAGAGGAATTTTCAAATCATACTTTGCCGGTAACCAATGCGCAAGCGTTTTCATGCATTCGTCACAACTATCTCCTTTTGTTTGCACTCGTTCCTCTCTGTGAGTCGTTTCGTGAAATCCTGAGGGATCGTCGAGAGGGCAATGCCATCGCCGATCTGCTTTCAGAACTTTATCGACCTGTCAGCGAATCGGCGATTATCGTCACGAATCGGACATTGATTGGGCAGTAATATCAGCTTAAGGATGGGCAACATATCGGCGTTTTTCCGGCCGAATGGGATGGATGACGTAAAACGAACTATTCCACAAAGCCTCCCGGCCTAGGAAGCTTCATCTACTTTTTCTTTCAGTTCTTTGCCTGTCTTGAAAAATGGCAGCTTCTTATCGGTCACAGATATTTGTTCGCCGGTCTTGGGGTTTCTCCCCGTATAACCCTTGTATTCCTTCACCATAAAAGAGCCAAACCCTCTTATCTCAATGCGATCTCCATCTAGGAGCGCCCTGGACATGGTTTCAAAAACTAAGTTAACAATTTCTTCCGCCTTTCGTAAAGGCAGATCGGCTTCCTTCGCAAGGGCCACAATAAGATCTGATTTATTCATGCTACTTTCCTATTTTGAACGAAATTTTTCTCTCTAGGTCTATCTATTCGCGATCTAAGATGATCACGCCGTCGTATTTTGTGCCGTGAACTTTCCGCAACTCTCTTCGGCTGCCTGAGAGCCCTTATTCCTTTTGCCTGCCATGGTTACTCAGTGAATAGATGTCGAATCCCCAATTCCTTGGCGAGAGAGTCCCTGGTGTCTATGTCGAAATGTCTTCTGGATCAATGTTTGCGATCGAAAAAACATGCCACGTGGCTAACATAACCACCTCCTCCGAAAGAATAAAAGGTTCAAGAGGTTAAAACTACATGAAAGGATTGCAGAATGTTATATATACGATCCTGAATTGTCAAGAGAAATTCTTACATTCTGCCGAGAGCGTACCCTTCCGGTGATCCCAATCTCCATTGAGGGCCTCAATGTACTCCGGGCTGCTGTCCTGGCTCGTCGGCAACGTCCGGATCAATTTGCCTTGACATTATGATAAGCCACATTTATCCCTTCTCAGTGACAAACACCTCTTTGGAGAGAGATCCATGACCGAGAGAACTCTCTTGGAACATCTCGAGTATACGGCAATGAGACTTGGAGTGACGGTACGCTATGAAAACTTGACACTACATGTGGGGAGAAGCCAAGGAGGATACTGCAAGTTGGAGGGAAATCCCCTCATCATTGTGGACAGACGGGAATCCCCTCGCAAGAAAATCTCGGTCATTGCCAAGGCGCTCGGTCACCTAGATACGGATCACATGTTCATTCCACCCGCGATACGTCGCGTCATAGATTCCCACAAATCGTGAACGACAAATGTCATTGTGCCAATAAGAAGGGAACTCCAGTCAAAATCACCGTGTATCGAAAATGGACGGAGCAAGAATCCGGCGATGAGTCACGACCTGCTCTTTTCTTGTTCCCGCGCTCTCTTTACTATAAGGCGCATGCAATTCATGATATTCCCTTCAGTATAGAGAAGCAATTCATCCCGGTAATACTTTTGGAAAAGATCAACGACCAGAGCTTCTTCAGACCTCTGGTCTTCCTGAATTGCTTTGATGAGTTGTTGAGCCTGAAGGCCGGCCTGGGCGAAAGCCCCGGCAGCGTCTCGTCCCACCAAGTAACCCTGATGTGCCAGTCCAACAAACTCAGCGGACAGCCTCTCAAGCCGAGCTAGAGTGTCTATGTAATCAGCACGATTGGTCAAGAACAAGGGGAGAAACCCTCTCCCCGGATACCGGAAGCCAAGAGAATCCGAGAGCAGAAGCGCTCTTTTTTCTGGAATATGCACCACAATCTTCCCCGGCGAATGTCCTCCAACCTCCAAGAAACGCACGGTAAGCCCGCCTAGGTCCATTTCATCTCCGTCAGCGGCGACGAGACAATTCTCTAGCGTGGGGCCCTCCGGCACTGGGATCCTACCAGGAATGATTCCTTGAGATCTTAGAAATTCGGACATGTGACGGTCCTCGACCGCAATGGACTTACCGGATTTGGGATGAGCGAGAAACTCGGGGGCCCCTTTTCCTGCGATTAGGATTATATGGGGATAAAACTCCCTGAAAGCGTCAATTCCCGTTACATGATCTGCATGAGGATGGGTTACCACGAGAAAGGTTGGTGTGATTGCAATCTGCTCAAGCTGGGCTTTGACGGAATCTGCAATTGCCGAAACTCCGGCTTCGATGAGGATGGAGGCCTGCTCGCCTTGGGCAAGATAGAGATTGAAAAAGTAGTTCCCCAATATCCATAACCCCGGCCCCGCTTCATGCGGGAAACTCAGTGCACTGATATTCGATCGCCAGTCCAGATCTGCTAAGTCAGTCATCTTACCGATTACCATACTTGCTTTTCTCCAGATTTCTGCACCTCAGTTGCTCGGCCCGTCAGTCGAGCCAGGGCTCGGGGCAGTTCCTCGAGAACCGTGCCTGCCGACACGGGCCGCAGTCCATTCTCCATAAGTGCCTCGTCTGCAGCCAGGCCGTGTACATGAACCCCAAAGGGAAGGGCATGTGCAGGACTCATCTTCTGAGCCAACAAGCCCCCTAAGATCCCGCTGAGCACGTCGCCTTGTCCTCCGGATGCCATCCAAGGACTACCCGTAGTATTGATCGTAATGTTTCCTTCGGGAGATGCAACCACGGTCCCGGCGCCTTTAAGAACAATCCAGGCATGGAGAGCCGCCGCGGTGTCCCGAGCCACTTGAACCCGGTTGCGCTGAATATCGCTTACAGACAGCCCCGTGAGCCTTGACAGCTCCCCAGGGTGCGGTGTTAGTACGACCGAGGCATGAGTTTGTTTGAGGGCATCCAGATTTCCAGACAAGGCATTCAAACCGTCAGCGTCTATGACAACCCATCCAGAGTATTCCTCCAAGAATTCAATCAGAAGCCCAGCCACATCGGTATTATTCGACATTCCTGGACCGACAACAACGCAACGCTTGCCCTGAGACAACTCGAGGACGCGACGCACGGCCTCCCGGGACACGTATCCCGGTATGGCCGTTTCCGGGAGTAGCTCCGTCATCTCCTCGGTAAGCTTCACCTCGAGTATGGAATTGAGTGACGCGGCCACGGCCACGGTCACCAAGCCTGCCCCTATGAGCGAACCGGCACGCGCGGCGAGAGCCGGTGCTCCAGTCTTTCCCGGCGATCCCCCCACTATAAGCAAGTGCCCAAATGTTCCTTTGTGGTTCGTCGGGTTGGAGCGGATCCTGACGTATTCCCGGATATCTGAATCTTGATAAAGTATCGCTTTCGGTGGATTTTTTTCAACGTGAATTCGGGGAATGGATATATCAACCACTTCCACTCGCCCGCAGTGATTCATGCCCGGATAAAGCACCATGCCGATCTTACGAAATCCGTACGTTACCGTAAGATCAGCCTTAACGGCAGCCCCGAGAACCCCACCGGAATTGGAGTCGACCCCGGATGGAATATCAATGGCCACTTTGAATGCGGATGTACTATTGATGAGTTCAATGGCCTCCCGGTAGGGCGAACGAACATCAGATCTCAGCCCTGTACCCAACAAAGCGTCGATGATAATGTCGCTGTTATGCCACTCTGCCGCAAACTCTGAGAGCGAGTCCACGTCCGGGACCACCACAATCGAATCAGTCATCCGCTCAAGAACCGTAAGGTTTACCAGGGCATCTCCAGCAATCTTTTCTCGAGGCGCCAAAAGATAGGTCCGGACATGAGCCCCATGATTCAGACAATAGCGTGCAACGACATAACCGTCGCCGCCATTGTTCCCCGGCCCTGCCACAACTGTTACACGTAGATTTTTGAGGGTTCTTGACAGGGAGGCACTCAGGATCTCAAATGTCGATCTTCCTGCATTTTCCATGAGAACGACGCCGGGGATGCCGTAGTCATGTATGGCAACGGCATCCAAAGCCCTCATCTCATCAGAAGTCACCAGGTAATTAGGCAGTCTCATGCTCTTGGTTCCTGAATAGGCGTGTGCTCATTTTCCAGTCTCAACATCCTCGAAGTCGTCTTGTACGAATGGAACCAACGTTTGCTCAGGTCTTCTGGCCGGTATGCAAAAAGTCGCACGAATAGCCCGAACACAGCATGTTGTACCGACCAATCTGTTCCAGTGTTATCAACCCCCTCAACTGTCCCGAGGCCATGACCGGTATGGATTTGGTATTACTGTCCTGCATCTTCTGTAACACGTCGATGAGAGGGGTGTCTTCAAGTGCTGTGGGAAACTCTCTCGTCATCACTCGAGAAACCTGAGCATCAGCGCCCTGCTTGTGTAGAGCCTCCGTCAACATTTCTCTCGTGAGTATGCCCACGAGCCGATTGCCGTCCATAATGGGGAAATCACCCTGAAAACCACGGCAAAATTTCTCAGCAGCCTCCCCAATATTCTGGTCGGGCGTCAAGGTATCCACGTCGGTTATCATCGCGGTTCGTGCCGTAGCTCCTCCCAGAGACACCATAATTCCCATCTGTCTTTCTTCGGATTCTGCACCCAAGTATACGAACAAAGCGATGAGGATCATGAAAAAATTCATGGTCAGCAATCCCAGAAAGAAAAGAGCGATTGAGAAAGCCTGACCAACCCCCACGGCAATGCGCGTGGCAGAGTAGGGCGACAAGTACAACCCCAGTATTCCCCTGAGAACTCTCCCCCCGTCCATAGGAAACGCGGGGATCATATTGAACAGAGCCAGCACGAAATTCACCGCAATGAGCTGTGCCAGGAGACTACTCCGCACGGAGAAATCAGATACCGTAACTTGCACATCCATGATGTCGGCCACAAACCAAAGGCAGAAGGCCAAAAAAATACTAGCTGCAGGTCCCGCGCCTGCAATCAGGATCTCCTCAATGGGCCTTTGGGCAGGACTCGCCATGCGTGCTACGCCACCTATGGGAAGCAGCGTGATATCGACGACATTTATTCCGTAGTAACGCGCCACCAATGCGTGGCTCAACTCATGAAACACTACGGATGCGAACACGAGCACCACAAAAACAACCCCGTAAAAACCGCTTGTTCCCACGAGAGAAAACCCGGCAAAATACACCAGGAGGAGAAGCAAAATAAAGGTGACGTGAACTTTAACGGGGATCCCAAATATCGATCCGATTTTGAACGACCACTTCATAATGAATTGCCTCCATCTCTTTTCTCATGCTACATGTCTTATTTGTTTAGCTCTGGACCACACTGTGTCAAAAAAACAATACAACGATTAACACGAAAGTTTCGTGATGCAATAAAGATCATACAACGAGCGACTGTTCACATTGTGTAACACAATTTTCATTTCCGGTCAGCAACCAAGCCCTTGTTGGATGACAGACACCATGTTCAATCAGGGACAAATCGTGTTTTGATTCTTCATCCTTGTGTTGTTGTAATACCGGGTCATGACAATATGAAACTCGGACAAAGAGGTTTGACCATGCTCGACATCGGAGAGGCACAAAGAAAGATACTTGAGGAAATACCTGTTCTCGGCAGCGAAAGGATCCATATACTGGAGGCTCTGGGCCGGGTACTGGCACAAGACGTTGAAGCCATTCGAGACGTCCCGCCCGCAGACAACTCGGCAATGGACGGATACTGCTGCAAGGCGCAAGATATTCAACATGCCTCTGTGGAGACTCCCATTCGGCTGAGAATGATTGGCGAGTCCCCCGCAGGAAAGCCTTTTCAGGGTACGGTGGGACCTGGTGAAGCAGTAAGGGTGATGACCGGAGGTCTTATCCCAAATGGCGCAGATACCGTCATAATGGTCGAATTCACTGAACGGACAGGGGAGGACTTGATTTGTCTGCAGGCCCCTGGGGTAGGGGCACACATCAGGAGGACAGGTGAAGACGTAAGAGCGGGGGAGGTAGTGCTTGCTGTGGGAGACATCGTAAGGCCTCCTGAAGTAGGCATGCTCGCAACCCTCGGCCATGCATATGTCCATGTCTATCAACGTCCTGTGGTGGCGATCCTGTCCACCGGCGACGAACTCGTTGATCTCGATGAACCGTTTTCACCCGGAAAGGTTGTCTGCTCCAATTCATACAGTCTCGCAGCTCAGGTGTACGAATGCGGCGCTATACCTTTGTCCCTGGGCATAGCAACCGACGACCATGAACATCAGCGCTCACGGATATCCGATGGACTGAGAGCTGATGTACTTGTTACGTCCGGAGGCGTCTCCGTGGGGAATTACGATCTCGTCAAAGACACTCTGGCGCAATTGGGCATGCAACTCAAATTCTGGAAGGTCAACATGAAACCGGGGAAACCCTTGGTCTTCGGAACCATTGCCAAAAAGCCTGTTTTCGGCTTGCCGGGAAACCCTACATCCGCCATGATATCCTTCGAGCAGTTCGTGCGACCAGCACTGCTGAAAATGATGGGCCACAAAAACCTGTGGAGACCACTCGTAGAAGCTGTCCTCGAGGAAGACCTAAAGATCGCCTCTGACCGCGTGCACCTAGTCCGGTGTAAACTGAGTGAGAAAGAAGGCACTATAATGGCGAGACCTACCGGGACCCAGAGTTCGGGGGCCCTAAGATCAATGATCTTAGCGGATGGCCTCATGATATTGCCACCTGAAAGGGTTCCTTTCAGGGCCGGCAACACGGTCAAGGTTCAGGTTCTTCACGGCGGCATGCCCCTCGTTCCTCTGTCACCCTATGACCACGAGTCATTTTAAATCAATTGGTTAACAAATATAAATAGTAATTGAATTATCTTATATGTTCATATAATATATATTACAGTCTATTTTTCGTCATAGCTGTTCAATGCCATGAAAAAACGCGCATTTCTTATCCTCGCCGGTCTCATCCTTCATGTGATCATACCTATTCCGGACTATGCGCAAGCACTTATGGAGAAGAAACACGATTTCCTGCCCCAGTATCAAAACGTGTTCTTCGTCATTGATACTTCGAAATCAATGCATGCGGAATGGTCTGACAGATCACCCTCAAGACTAATCATGGCCGCTCACGCGCTGGGGATGTTCAACTCCGTCATGCCGCCTGTACCTCTGTGGCAATATTCTGTTTCTGCTTCTCTCGTGACCATCGGAGATCCCAGGGGCCCTGGTCTCCTGGTTCCCTTGCAGCCCTGGAACCCCAAGCTGATTGAACCTCATTACAAAATCTTCGGTTATCCAAGCAACTATTTCTCACGAATCTCACGACTCGAAGATGCTCTCCAATTCTGCGCAG
>JAUPKT010000302.1 GCA_030837305.1 Thermodesulfobacteriota bacterium | reverse complement strand
ATTGGAACATATACTTCCAGTTTCTTGAAAAACCACAAACTATTCTCTCGCCTAAGATTGTGAAAAAGCGTCAATTGTGTTGTGTCAACGCCTCAAATGATCGACGCCGCTGCGGTTGAATTCCAGGCGATTTATCGATAGAATTTAATCCTCCAACACACTCGGCCCATGACCTCACAAATATGGTGTCCTGGTCCGGCGCGTTACCCTGCTACACAGCAGCACAATGACAGTGCAGATTATCATTTATAAATATCTTTTGGTTGTCCAGAGAAACCAGACCCTTTATTCTCGAAGGCCGCCAAGATTACTTTCATCCGCTTTCATATGCTCGTCGGGTCATGTCCGGAAAGAAGTTGTTGACTTAAGTCAATGCGTGGCCTGAAACAGTAAAGTACATCAAAGATAGAAGAAAAGACCGGCTAGGGGCGATCTCAGTTTCACCGTTCAGCCGAAAGAGAGGAAAGACGATGAACAGAAAGGCGAGCACAAGATGCAAACAGCAAAACTACAGGTCCACGGGAGTTGCTTTCTGTGAACGGTCAACACGAGAGATGTGTCTGACGAGGGGGCATGATGCAGAGGGGCTTGGAGACCTTCAAGCGCGGGCCTTTTGAGCAAGATCACGACAATTGTGCTTCTGTCTATTGCAGTGACGAACACTGCGGGAACAAGTGAGGGCGTGGAAGAGCATGCTCGGGACCGGTCTCGGACGTACAGGCCCAAAGACGCTCATAAACGGTAACATTAGAAGACAACCTTGGTTTCATGATGATGCGGTCCCAGACCCTATGTAAGAGAAAGGATAGAACGATGAAAGATGTTCTGACTGCTCCTAAAACTCGTGCGGTTTTCTTGTTTCTTCTCGTTTTGTCGTTTGGGGTGCTTCTCTTTGGCGGTTATCTCATCAACAGAGACAAACCACCCATCCCTTCAGCCGTAAGGTCCACTCAGGGAGAGATGATTTTTTCTCGCGATGATGTTGTGAACGGGCAGAACTACTACTTCAGCAGAGGGGGGCAGCATATCGGGACTATTTGGGGACACGGCTCTTATCTTGCTCCCGACTGGTCTGCCGATTTCTTGCATCGGATGGGCTTGTATTTAGCGGCGAGGCATCAGGGGCTCAGTCCTGACCGGGCCGCTAATTTTTCTCAGAAGGATTTTGACTCTTTGGACGAGATCGTCCAGGCAACGTTGAAAGCCCACGTGAAAAGGGAATTGAAACAGAATCTTTACGATCCGGGGAAAGATCAACTGACGTTCACTCCCAATCAACAAGAGGCTTTTGAGGTTTTGAGAAAGTATTACACAGGCCTCTTCAAGAACGGGAATGAGGACATGGGCCTTCAGCCTGGCATCGTAAGGACCGACGCTGAAGGGCATTTACTGACGAGCTTCTTCGCATGGCTGTCATGGGCAGCGGTAACGAACCGCCTCGACGACGATGTGACATATACCAGTAATTGGCCATACGACCCTCTTGTTGGGAACGAGCCGATTCCGAGTGCTCTAATATGGTCTATTGTCAGCGTCATAGTTCTGATCCTCGCCATTTCCGTTGTCCTATTCGTTTACAGACGCTACATCGGCGACGATGATTATGCCGCACAGGAGAAGCCTTTTCTCGAACCACACCCCACAGGCAGCCAAAAGGCAGTTGTTCCATATTTTATTACCGCAATGGCGCTGTTCCTGCTCCAGATAGGAATGGGGTCGATAACCGGCCACTTCACGGTGGAAGGAAGCGGTTTCTTTGGGATTCCTCTCGGTGAATACTTTCCCTATGCTGCTACCAGGACATGGCACCTTCAACTTGCTATCTTTTGGATTGCGACGTGTTTTCTCGCAACTGGTCTCTTCGTGGGCCCGTTCGTCGGCAGAGAACCAAAGGGGCAGTGGATGTGGGTCACGATTCTTTTTGCTGCGGTTGTGCTTGTCGTTGTGGGCACCCTCGGTGGTACCTGGGCCTCTGTTCAGGGCTTCTTTGATGGAGAAGCATTTCTTTTTGGTCACCAGGGATACGAATTCATTGAACTTGGGCGTGTGTGGCAGATCCTTCTCTCTGTGGGTATGATCATTTGGCTTGTACTGGTCTTTAGGTCAATTGCTCCAGCCCTTAGAAAAGAAGATGACAAGGGTGGTTTGACCCATATGCTTCTGTACAGTTCAGTGGCCATACCCTTGTTTTACATGGCCGCTCTTTTCTATGGAAAAGGCAGTCACCTTTCTGATGCCGAATACTGGCGCTGGTGGGTCGTTCACCTGTGGGTGGAAGGCTTCTTCGAGGTATTTGCAGCTGTCGTGCTTGCCTTCATACTGTCCAGAATTGGTGTAGTTTCAGAACGATACGCCTTGATTACTGTTTATGCGAGCGTTTTCCTTTATCTCGCCGGAGGTATCGTCGGGACATTTCATCATCTCTATTGGTCAGGCACTCCAATTCCGATCATGGCTCTTGGTGGCGTCTTTTCGGCACTGGAGGTTGTTCCTCTCGCGTTGCTCGGCTTCGAAGCCGCCCAAAATCTCAGGGCCGTCGAGAAGAGCGGAGAAAATTATGCCTACAAGTGGCCCATCTATTTCTTTCTCGCCGTTGCATTTTGGAACGTCGTGGGTGCAGGTGTTTTTGGGTTTCTTATCAACCCGCCGATCGTTCTCTATTATGTTCAAGGAATGAATACGACCCCTATTCATGCTCACACGGCGCTGTTTGGGGTGTATGGCTTCCTCGCCATTGCGCTGATGCTTTTTTCTCTTCGTCATATAATTTCGAAGCAAGCCTGGTCCGATCGCATGCTGAAATGGAGTTTCTGGGGTCTCAACATAGGTCTTGTCACAATGACCGTATTCAGCCTTATTCCAGCCGGTTTCTACCAGATCTATTTTGCAGTGAAATACGGTGTCTGGTACGCAAGGAGTCCGGAAATAGCCTCGGGCACAATCATGAAAACGTTCGCATGGTTCCGAGTAGTGCCCGATGTCATTTTCTTTTCGGGAGCAATCATTCTTTTCGCTTTTGTAGTCCGTGGAGCATATCTCTCCTTCGCAAAGAAATAGCCGAATATCATGGGTGCGAATCGGTATCAAAAAAGGCAGAATTGAGGGCGTGTTGCGTGGAAAGTAGTAATCTAGAAGGGAGTCTCTGAGTTGAAAGATGGTAGAGAGTCCAGGAGGTACGGGAACCTATCCGAGGCGACTTGCAGTTCCTCATGAAAACTCAACTCCTCCGCGCAACGCCTGATCAATTCAAAAAGCCTCTCCTTTCGGCCATGACTCCTGTGCGGATAGCAACTGGACAGCGGCTGATCAGCCAAGGTGAGCAAGGTGACAGACTTTATGTGATTCAGGAGGGATCGTGCCTGGTGAGTCTGCAGAGGAATGGACGATCACACATCATATCACGCTTGAAACCAGGTGAAATTCTAGGAGAGGTCGCTATCGTCACGGGTGAGCGTCGTAGTGCTGATGTCGATGCCGAAACGGACATGGTCCTCTGGGCAGTCGATCGGGTCGCCTTAGACAAGCTGTGTCAGAAATGCCCTGATCTCTTCGAGTTCTTGACCGAATTAGCTACTGAACGACTCTGCAGCCAAAAGATTACCGCGGAACGGAGCATTGGCAAGTACACAATCACTGACGTGGTTGCAGAGGGCGGTTGGAGCATCGTGTACAAAGGTTTTCACTCAGTCCTCAAGCTGCCGGTGGCTATTAAGATGCTCAAACACAACATTGCGATAGATCCTGAGATGTCTCGGAAGTTCGAAAATGAGGCTGAGATCATCGCCGGCCTCAACCATGAGAATATCGTAAGGGTTTATGACATTGAGCACATGTACCGGACCATCTTCATCGTGATGGAATACCTGGATGGAGTAACACTGAAGCATATTCTCGAGAATCGTCTTCCTATGCACATCCCCGAGATGCTCCGAGTGCTTGTCCAGATCTGTGAGGGATTGGGCTATGCTCATGCCAAAGGGCTCGTTCATCAGGATGTCAAGCCGGGCAACGTCTTTGTTCATGCTGGCGAGCGAGTCAAGATCGTGGATTTCGGACTTGCGTCGCCGGTTGGAGGGTGTTCGGATGATCTTCCAGGTACGGCCTTCTACATGGCACCGGAGCAAATTGAGGGCGATCCGGTGGATGTCAGGACAGACATTTACTCGCTTGGCATTACTGCCTACGAAATGGCTACGGGCCACCGTCCGTTCCCTGACGATGTCTGCGAGGTGCTGAAAGCGCACATTACGGCACAGACACCTGATCCACGCGAGATCAACCCAGAATTACCCAAAGAATTCAGTGACTTCATTACAAAAGCCACACACAAGAACCCGGCGGAACGATACCAGAGCATCGAGCACGTTTTGCGTGATCTCATGCCTCTGGTGGAACAGACTCGCGTCGTCGTGGGTCCCGACTCCCCCAAACGCAGGAAAATGATGAGTCTATTTCTGTTCTATGGGAACGACCAGCAGGTAGAATTAACGAGAGCCTTGAAAGCCTTCAGCGAAGAACTCAGACTCATAGGTGCGGAGATGAGGTTGGCCGAATTCGATGATGTGTAATGGT
>JAUPKT010000301.1 GCA_030837305.1 Thermodesulfobacteriota bacterium | reverse complement strand
GTCATGGAAGAATTGCATCAGATTTCCGCCGGCATCGTGCTCATCGCGGATGAAAATTTTTTTGTTAATCCCCAGCGGGCCAAGAGGATTTGCGAAAGAATCATTGACGACGGAATACAAAAGAGCTTCATTGTTCAGTCCCGTATCGAGATCTATGAACACCCCGATGTCTTGGATTTGGCGGCGCGGGCCGGCATCAAGGTATTTCTCCTCGGCATAGAGTCTCCGCAAGATCGTATTCTTCAACAATTTAACAAGGGGTTTGACACTGCCAAACTCCGTGAGGCTTTTGGGACGTTCCGGAAGTTTCCCTTTTATTATCACGGCTATTTCATTTACGGAAATGTGAACGAGTCTGAGGCTGAGATGATGGAGATCCCCACCTTTGCACAAGAACTGGGGCTAGATTCAATCAGTTATCAGAAATTGAGGATTGAAAAATACTCCCCCCTCAGGGAATTAGTCGAGAATTCTCCTGGATATTACATAGGTGATGACACCATCGTGTATTCATACCAGATGGGGCGCAAGGGCCTGAAAAGGATAAGCCACCGGATTAGACGACGGTTTTACACACCTTGGCAGTTGTACCGAATAGCACGGAAACTGGTCCGTCTGGGAGTGCTGAACAATCAGAACTTCCGGTCGGTGGTGTTCATGCTGCCCTTTCTCATGGCTACTGCCATGGGCCGTAAACTGACCAAGGCTGCCGAGCGATCCCGAATCCTCTCCAGGTTGCGGCTGCGACCATCGACATCGTGATTAATTTTGCTTCGATGCGATCTCGCTTTGCGTGCGACGCAAGCCGGCCGCACGTGCACCATATGTCGTCTGCTCTGAACAATATGTTGTTCAGAGCCCATCTGTCTATGTTCGCTTGACTTTTCAGGCGATTATCGTGGCTGGTTCAAAGGGCCGGTGAGTATGCGCGATGTTTCCGGGCAAATGATTCGCTTCGTCGGTGAAGACGATTCAGCCTCTCGTTAGGCTCTAGGAACCAAATAATCATTCGGCATGCAATTTGCTCAGTTTAGAGTGGTTCTGTGCCAAAGAATCGGAAGGAGGAAATCATGAAAACAAGGGCGTTGGTCTTGATGGTTTTTCTGTGCGTGTTCGTGACTCTGGGAGGCATTTCCGGTGTCGGAGCGCAAGAAAAAGTTCGTGGCGTCACCGACACAGAGATTCTTATCGGGCAGTGGGGTCCGCAAACCGGCCCGGCAGCCCTCTGGGGCGCTGTCGGGAGGGCAACAGGCGTCTATTTTGAACTCATCAATTCCGAAGGCGGTATCAATGGTCGCAAGATAAAATATTTTCTCCGTGACGATGCGTACCAACCCTCAAAAACAAAAGCCGTTGCAAAAGAGTTTGTTGAGGACATCGGCGTGTTTGCAGTGGTGGGCGGCGTCGGCACGTCCTGCGGGATGGCTGTGAGGGAGTACTTGACGACAAGCAAGATTCCGTGGGTGAGCCCTGCTTCCGGTTCTTCCCATTGGACCCAGCCTTTTAACAAGTATATCTTCTCGACCTTTCCTCAATACTATCAGGAAGCCTTTGTGGTGACTCAGTATGTCGTTGAGAAGATGGACAAGAAAAAGGTCGGTTTCTTTTATCAAAATGATGACTATGGAAAAGAGGGGCTCGATGGGGCCAAAAAATATCTAGCATCAAAGGGTATGGAACTTGTGGCTGAGGTCCCCGTGGAAGTGGCCGACACGGATCTCAAGACCCATGCGCTGAAACTCAAGGACTCCGGGGCAGAAGTCGCAATCTTGTGGGTTCTTCCAAAGCACGCAGCCATGATGGTGGGCGTAGCCAAAGCCATAGGCTATGAACCACAATGGCTGGCATGTTCCACCCTCTCTGATCCGGAAATGTTCTTCAAGATTACCAAAGGCCTGTGGAAGGGCGTCATGTACGCGAATTTTGTGAACATGGAGAGCCCATTGGTGAAAAAATACCTGGATGCTCAACAAAAATGGGCCCCGAAGGAAACCTATACCGGCTTGTTCTATCTTGCGGGTTTCTACTTCGCGGAACCTCTGGTAGAGGGTTTGAAGCGGTGTGGAAAAGATGTGAACGCGGACAACTTCATCAATGCCATGCAGACGATCAAAGGGTGGAACGACTGGCTGGGCTTTAATTGTACGTTCACCGCAGATGATCATCAAGGCGTCAAGTCAGTCTTTCTGGAAAAGTGTGGAGACGAAGGCGCTCGCATCAAGGTCTCCGACTGGCTGGTTTTCACGGGGAAATAGCTTATTGCCATTTTCTACCGCACAGGTCCGAAAAGCGTCCGGTAGGAGAAACACCAATTACAGTAGCGCATGCGGAAAGGGAGCAAGGGTTTGACCTTCTCCCTTTCGCAGACTCGTCACCTGACTACCTCTTGGGCCTGTGGGAGGATTTTCTCGGAGTGTCTTCTCAGGCACTTAAACCGATCGCACCACATTTCATAAGATTGTAATGGGAGGCATGATATGGCCAACCTGCTCGTTGACCAGCGTGATGTGCAATTTGTTCTGTACGAGCAACTCAAACTCGACAATCTCTGCACAACGGACAAGTACGTTGAGTACAATCGCGAAGTATGCGACATGATTCTCGAATCTTCCCAAAAGTTTGCGGAGAGCGAGTTGTGGCCTGTTCGGTCACTTGCGGACGAAGAGGGTGTTCGACTGGAAGGTGGGCAAGCACTGGCACCGGACTGTTTTCACGACGTGTACAAGAAATTCTGTGAAGCAGCCTGGCCAACCCTGTGCATCGATGGGGAAGCAGGAGGTCAAGGCAGTCCATACAGTCTCTATTGTGGGGCAACGGAACATTTTCTTGCGGCCAACCTCCCATTCATGTCCTATCCGGGACTCACCCTGGGGGCTGCCCGCCTCGTCCAACACTATGGGACGGAATGGCAGAAGGCGGCCTTCATGGAGCGGATGATTACCGGCGAATGGGGCGGCACAATGTGTCTCACGGAACCTCAGGCCGGCACTGATGTCGGCGCATTGCGAACGCGAGCCTACCGCAAACCTGATGGGACATATTCCATAGTCGGCAACAAGATCTTCATATCCGCCGGCGATCATAACCTTACCGAAAACATCATTCACATGGTTTTGGCCAGAATCGATGGTGCGCCCGGCGGCACGCGAGGCATCAGCCTTTTCATCGTGCCGAAAAAGCGTATCGAAGGCGACACTCTTGTGGGAAATGATATATCCACGTCTGCTGTGGAGAAGAAACTCGGTCTTCATGGTTCCGCAACCTGTGCACTCAATTTCGGAGATCACAATGACTGCACCGGGTATCTGCTCGGGCAGGAAAATGAAGGCATGCGGATCATGTTTGACATGATGAACGAAGCACGTCTCGCAGTTGGTCTTCAGGGCCTGGCACAGGCAAGCGGGGCTTTCAGACATGCTCTGAGATATGCTCAAGAACGCTTTCAGGGACCATCCTATGTAAACCTCAGGCAAGCCGATGCCCCAAAGGTGCCGATCATCGAGCATCCGGATGTGCGGCGCATGATCATGTGGATGAAGTCAGTCACGGAAGGCATGAGATCTCTTTTATATTTTGCGGCCTACTGCGGGGATGTGGCCACCGTGGGTTCGAAAACGGAAGAAGTGGAAAACCACAGAGACCTCATTGAAATACTCATCCCAATTTGCAAGGCCTGGGCCACGGACATGGGTTTTCGCGTCTGCGAAACTGCCATACAGGTTTTCGGCGGTTATGGCTACTGCAGCGAATACCCGGTTGAACAATTCCTCCGGGACGCCAAGATTACCTCAATCTACGAGGGGACCAACGG
>JAUPKT010000300.1 GCA_030837305.1 Thermodesulfobacteriota bacterium | reverse complement strand
GGTAAACCTTCATCATTCTGGTTTATGGCGGTGTGCCTCTTTTTCTTGGGCTTCTTCGCCGCACCGGGTCAGATCATGTACGCCCACATCAAAGAATTGGTACCGGGTAGACTTGCGTCGCAGGCCATGACAGCGGTGAATCTCTTCACGGTTCTCGGCGCTGCAGCGATGACCCAGGTCATAGGTCTCGTCCTGCCATCCCACCCCGGAGAAATTGCCTCCCCCTCTGATTTTATCGGCATGTGGTTGATAGGAGCTTTGTCTTTGGGAGCAGCCTGTCTGTTCTACCTCAGAGTTCCGGAAAGTGCCGTTTTTAAATCAACCTGATGCACCATGACAGTGGTTCAGATTGTCTTCTCACAAGCGACCAATACTCCGTTCAAGCAAGGCCCCAATCCTTTTCAATGGCATAGTCAATGAGTCTGTTTACGAAATCTTCTGTTATAGGGGGTACGGCCAGTTCAGGCACCGCATGGCTCGTATTGGTCCGATCAAAAATTGGATTGTTGGCAAAGTGTAGAAGAATTGTCTGCATCTGACGCCAGGCCATTCTCTCTATTCTGTTTCTCGGTTGCATGAAAGGGGCACCGGCTCCCACAAACTTTAGTCCTCCGAGATTGAATCGCCGACACACAAGGTCCAGTGTCCATTCATGGTTCGGCGGATCTGGATGAGTCAAATGAAAGATTTTTTTGTGATTGGCCGGATTCTCGATTATCCTGATCACAGACTTGGCCACGTAATCCACCGGGATCACATTCGTCGTGGCGAGGGGCTCTGCTGGTATGTCAATGCCAAGCTCGAACCTCTCCCGAGAAGAAGGGTCCTGCATAAGACGATCAAGCAGGTGTGCAGCCTGAAACAGGATATACCAACCTGAAAACGAAGTGCACCTTGCTGTTTCACTGTGTCCCAATATGATCGACGGCCTCAGAAAGGTCGCATGCCCCTGCCAAATGTTTTCAGATTCCCACTTGCTCTCTTCATAGACGTTGAGGAAATCACCACGGGGATGGTTCACTTCCTTCACTATCTCTCCCTGAACAAGACCGCAGACATATGCAGTACTAATAATGTGAACGGTAAGGGGCTTTCTCAGGTAAAGTTTCTTGAGGGCCTGGGCGCTACCCAGATTCGTTCTGAGAGGATCTCCGCATTCATCCATGTGAAGACGGGTCGAGGCAGCGCTGTGGATGACCGTGTCAACATTCTCCAGGTTTTCTGACTCCTTGCACCAGTTTTCCCAATGCTCATCAATGTCAAGTATCTCGCCCTTCACCCAGTGAAGACTGTTGGCACTCCTCGGGAGACCGAGGCTTCCCAGAAACCTAATTGTGTCCAACTTTTTTGAATCACTCCTGAATAATGCCCAAACGTTATGCCCCCTCTCCAGCAGCTCCGCCATGAGATATTCCCCCAGGAAGCCAGTTCCCCCGGTTAAGAGAACATTCAAGGATTGACTCATTACACCTCCTGGGCAATCGAACAATGCGGGATGCGGCGTCATAAGCAGACGCCAGTCCAACGAACGTATAATAATAATCCTAACCGCCTGAAAAGTAAATTATAATGTCAGGGCCACGTCGCGGACATGGCTGTCAGGAACTAAAAAATTGTGCTATATTGTAAGATTGATTCATATAATTGTCTCAAGGACTCAGAGATGACTGAAATAAGGCGCAGAAAATATTTTGGTTTTGTATGGCCAAGTCGTTACATGGAATCCTCGGTTGTAAACATGGCCTGCAATTCAACATCCAACCTTATCTTTGACCTCTCTCATGAAGATGTCATCCCATTAGCCGAACGTTTGCGTGAAATAGGAGCCCCTAGAGACACTGTAGATTTATTAATGCTTCCAGCGGACATCGGTCCCCGCCGGTTGGATTCGCTGGCAACTGATTCGATTACAAACCGTATATGGGTTGACATGTCAGCCGGTCTCGGCACAGAAGAGATTGACCGAATAGCCGGGATCTCCAAGTCGTATCAAGCACACCTCTCATTTATCCCGATTGTTTGTTCCATAAAGTCCATTTTTCATATTCTCAAACACTGTCCCGAATTGCAGCATATCGCACTAAAAGGTAACGAAGCCGCTGGCTTCGTTGGTTCGGAAACGTCTCTGTCATTGCTCAGTACGGTGAAGAATCACCTCAGCGTTCATCCAGGGGAAACGAGTGTCTACCTTTGGGGTGGCATAGGGACACCCGAAGCAGCTGCAGCAGTCTTAGGCTTCGGTGTAAGCGGCATTGTGTTTGAAAGCCTTCACTGGCTCACAGATCTGACGAACCTCGATGTCGAACTGGGTAAAAAAATAATGAAGCTGCGTCCCGATTACACGGAAATACTCGGTTCGAATCTTCAGGTCTCAGTAAGGCTGTTCAACAAAGGAAATTCAAAAGCCGTAAGAGACCTAAAAGCTGTTGGTCAAGGACTCTGTTCAAGGGAAGTTTCCGAAGAAAAGCGGCGACAATTCATACATGAGGTGAGCTGTAGGCTCGTGCAGCCCCTGGAGAGCAACCTTAGCACGGATCAGATCATTCCATTGGGGATCGAAGCCAGTTTTTGTGGATCGTTCGTCAAGCAATTCGGTCAGGGAACAGGCGATGCGATCAAAGGATTTGTCAATGCAGCGTACCAATGTCTTCATAATGCTCTCGAGAAACCAGACCGTCTCAAGAACTCTCCTGCCATCGCGGAATTAGGTACTCGCTATGCCGTTGTTCAGGGGGCCATGTCCTGGATAACTGATGAGCCTGATTTCGCAGCAAAGGTTGCTCAAGCGGGGGCACTACCCACGATTGCCTTGGGAGTCCTGAGCCCGCAGGACTTGGAACAGAAACTCGGTTCGCTGGCAGATGTAATGGCAGAGATGCCCTACGCCGTGAATGTCATCACCCTCGACGAGAATCCTTATAGAGCCTCTCATTTTGAATGGATAATGAAGACGAAACCGAACTTCGTGGTGATCGCAGCCGGTGATCCGTCACATGCGTCAAGGTTCTTGCAACAGGGGATCGAAGTGATCTATGTGAGCCCCACCGAGGAACTATTGAGACTGGCATTCAACGCAGGGGTCAAGTTTGTGGTGTGTGAGGGAAATGAGGCTGGAGGTCACGTAGGACCGTATAGCACGTTGACTCTCGCACAGAGAGTCTTGGAATTGAGAAGATCCGAACCTGACCTGTTTCGAGGACGGATGGTGATCCTTGCAGGTGGAATATTCGACAGAGACACAGCATTCTGTGCAACGGTATTGGGTGCGGATGCCGTGCAGGTAGGAACCGCTTATCTGGCGACTGAGGAAATCGTAACCACAGGCGCCTTATCCAAGGTGTATCAGAAAGAGATACTTAGAGCCCGACCCGGAGATACCGTAGTAACAGGAGAAGTCGTTGGTTTGAGAGTGAGGTCTCTGGGCACTCCCAAGATAGAGAGTTTGTGTGAATTGGAGAGACAATTCTACGCGGGAACGAGTGATGAGGCTTCCTTTCGGAGAGAAGTTGAGGCCCTGACCGCGGGAAGTCTGTACACGGCTGCCAAAGCTCGCAATGTTTCTTGTGGGACCGGTCTAGATGACGAGGTTTGTGCTTCGCAAGGCCAATTTATGAGTGGATCATCAGCGGGCTTGATCCAAGTCGTCACCAATCTTGAAGCACTCCACCGTGAATTGGTGGCTGGCCCTTCGACATTGGACACGAACTTTCTTGATTCTCACCGCGACATGGTTCCCACGCAAGAAGACTCTGAGCAGAGTCGGCCTTCTTGCTTATCGCTGAACGAAGGTAAGGTGCGAATGGCAGGGAAGGGCGCTCCAAAGACGGAACCCATAGTCATAACTGCCATGAGCCTCGTCAATTCTCTTGGTGACAACTGTAATGAGATGCTGTCTGCGAGTTTGGCAAAGAAAAGCGGCATAGTGGCCGTCCCGATATCGCGTTGGGACCATAGCATTTACTATGATCCGAGGCCTCGTGTGAGGGAAAAGACTTATTGCAACGTGGGTGCGTTTCTGGATCTTCACATATCTCGGAAAGAGCTTGGAATCGCGCCCCATGATTTCAGAACCATGACCGGAGCAACCAAGATCACCATGCTCCTGGCACATCGGGTCATCGAGGAGTCCGGAATACTGGATTCCGATATTCCGAGGGATCGAATTTCCGTTCTCATTTCTCAGAATTCAGGGGAAGCCGCGGGCACCCTTCCAGACATGATTATTCGGGGTTCAACTGACAAGATAGTCCAGGCTGCCAAGCGTGTTTTGAAGCTTGAGCCTGAACAAGAAAGGGAGTTGGAGAACGAGATAAAAAAAGGTCGACTCGGCATTGATGATACTACATTGTTGGGAAGACTTAACTGCTCTGCCGGCGGCTTCATCTGCAACAAATACGGTTTTATGGGACCCAGTTTCTCGGTGTCCGCAGCATGTGCCACCTCATTAGTCGCTTTGTACACTGCCGTTCAACTTATTCATAACGGAATTATTGATGCGGCGGTGGTGGGGGGCGGCGAAGAATACCTCAGTCCGCTGCATTTCATGGAATTCTCTGCTCTAGGAGCCTTGGCAGGCCTCTCAGGGGCAAAGAGATCTCCAAGGGAGACGAGTAGACCGTTTGAGATCGGCAGGGACGGGATGGTTTTGGGTGAGGGTGGTGGAATGCTGGTGGTAGAAAGAGAGTCCGTAGCCC
>JAUPKT010000041.1 GCA_030837305.1 Thermodesulfobacteriota bacterium | reverse complement strand
GGGCTGAAACAAGATTACGCGGTCGGGACACAATGACTTCACGTTGTGCCGTGAAAAATGAAGACCCTCTCCATCAACCATTTCCGTTCGAGTCGATTACGCTCTCGCGAGGATATCACGTGGTGGCCTCTCGCCTGTTGCACGTGGTCCAGCATTACCGACACCGGCACAAACCAGCCAGCTTTTCGGCTCAGCCTCTCCATGAGGCGTCTGAAATCTGAGTTGAGCCGTCCATCTCGAAAATAGTCAACGTGACCAAAATGCGTGTACATGATGCATGCACCGCCTTCTTCTTCTAGGCGATCCTGGTTTTTCTCCGAAATCGTCTTGCAGAAAGGATGACAATACGCACCTTCGGATGCAGCAAACCAGTAGTTCACAAATGGTCTTTGCTCATCAAAATATGGCATGTACGGGCAGGCCTTCAGCGTATTGATATCTGAGTACACGAAGTTCCTCACATATTTTATGTGTTGCTTACATTTGTCACCCCAAAAAAACTCGCTCGATGAATCTGCCCCCAGAAACTTTCCTTTATTTCTAAAGCCGGTTAGAAGATTGTATATTAGTCTGTTACTCCCGCTCAGTCTTGCATCCCCCCAGTAAATGCTGTCCTCACAGCCCACGTGATTCGCATGAGTCTTCGGGTATTCTCCGAAAAAGGCCCTGAATTGTTCGAGTCCGGCGATGGCCTGTTCTCTCTTCGAGCTATGGTAGGTGGCGTTGTGGAGGGCAATCTCGAAGCCTTGCCCCTTCAATTCCTGGATCCACTTTAGATAGTCATTGTCTTCACAGGTAGCGCCTCCAACCATAGGCATCTGTTCACCCTTGATGGGCCACACGGATTTTGTAGTAATGATGCCCAAATCGTAGAGAAAACGATACACTTCGGGCCCATTGTTGATGGTTGTCCAGTCCGTGTCATCGAACACGGTGAAAGCAAACTGTTTTCCTCCGGGCCATTTGATTCTCGTGCTCAACAATCTCCTCCCTTTCCTGGACTATATTCGGGCACCATATTCAAGCAGGTCTCTTATCTTTGTAAGTCCCAGAGACTAATTCAGAAAAAAATTCTATGTACCTTTTGGCAATGGTGTCTCCGGAGTAGTGCTCCACGCGTGTCCTTCCATTTGAACGAGTCCTCAAAGATGACAGCCTTGTCACTGCTTCACTCAGGAGAGGGACATCCGGTTCCACAATCTCGGTGGGGGTTACCTCGGCGAGGACCTGACTGACATCCCCCACTGGGACCGATACTATTGGCAAATTGCATGCGCACGCATCGCGTATGAGGTTCGGCGAGCCTTCAGAAGCGCTTACAAAGAGCATGCAATCGGCAGCATTCAAATAGACTGGCATCTGATTGAGTGGGATTAAATCAATGAAGATCTTCAATTCCACATCAACGTTAATACTCATGAGATGTGTTTTGACTTGATGTGCCAAATCTGCACGTTTTTCTTCTCTGCCGCCGTAGCCAAAGAATACTGCAATCGGTTTATTGAGATCCCAGCCGAGTTCCTTACGACAGGCTTCCTGACTCATGGGTCGGAACAGGTCCAAATTGGTGGGACTTGGGCAAATGAGACGCGGCTTCTTGACGAACAGAAGGTTGGCCAGTTCATGACTTACGCAAATTATGCCATCCACAAGGAACGAAGAAGCATGGCTCGCTGCGAGTTGAAGATTTCTATAGATCCACGACAAATAGAAAGTTGACTTCAAATCGTCGCCTCTAAAAATAACCACTCTCGGCCTTCGGGAAAACATTGCGACGAGCAATCCGGTATAAGTACCATAATTTGCAACGGTAATATCCTGACCGAACTCCCGGGTTATCGATCGTAGTGACTTGACTTGGCCGGCCAATACGAATGGATTGATCGTCTTTGACACAGGGAGATTGCGAACTTCGACACCCTGTTGCTGAATCTTCGTCATCAAGAACTTTGCAAAGGACATGGATTGAGGAGTGTCCTGTCCGACGTACGGGGTTACAAAAAGCACCTTGCTTAATTTCATTTCTCAACTTTCACGACTGGTGCGCAGAGTCGGTTCAGAGCAGCCCAGTGAGAGGCGCGGGGGTGCCTTGATCGAGGAAGGTTTTGCACCATAGCTCTATGCAGACCATGGCAAGGATAGGGTACGCTACATCAATCTTACCGTCTCTGTCCAAGGCCATGAGTTTCTTGACGCCATCCGGGCTAAAAAGACCTCTTTTCCTCAAATTAGATTCATCCAGCAAATCCTCCACGAGAGGTCGCAGCTCATGTCTTATCCACTGACGCACGGGAGCACCAAAACCGGTCTTTGGCCTCTGCAACACTTCGTCGGGCAGATGTCCTTTCATCGCCTTCTTGAGAACATACTTCCCTATGCGGCCTCGCTGCTTGAACTGTACGGGTAGCCTAAACGCCAAGGAGACAAAATCAGGATCAAGAAATGGAACCCTCGTCTCCACACTCCGTGCCATACTCATTTTGTCGGTGTAGTTTAAGTTGTGATCCGTGAGATAGTGCTTGAAGTCGAGCCAAATCAATCGGTTCAGGGGGACTACGTCCCCGGGTAACGCGGAAAGCGTTTGCACCAGAGGATCCACCCCTTCCTGTTTGCTCAATTCGTTCAATGTCTCCCGACTGTAAACGGTGTTCTCCTGCGATGGATGCATCCACTTAAAGTAACTTGCAATACGTTCATCACCGTCCAGGTCAGCGAACCTGAACGCCTTCTCCAGCCTCCTGAATAAAGGTTTCCCAAGGTTGAAACGACCCGTCAAGGCCGTCAGTTGTCTACGAAACGATATGGGAAGCCATGCCCAGTATTTCTCGAGCAACAGCGCATAGTGTCGCCGATACCCTGCCAGTACGTCATCTGCTCCCGCCCCTGACAGCAATACCTTTATTCCGTGCTCACGAGCTAACTTACTTATCAGCATTACATTGATGGCCGAAGGGTCGGCCTGAGGCTCATCAAGATGATAAATCATCTCGGGGAGGTGCTTGCTCATTTCCTCATGGATTTCTATTACATGAAGATCCACGTCAAGATATCGGTGAACGAGCTTTGCGTACGTGAGATCGTCCACGAACCCCTCGTCTTGAGCGTTCGGGGCCGATATGGTGAAGCATTGAAGCCTATCTCTAGTGTATTTTCTCGCCATACAACAGATGGCACTGGAATCAAGACCCCCTGAAAGGAATGCCCCTACCGGGACATCAGCAACCATTTGCCTTTCTACGGCTGTTTCAAGGGCATTCTTGACCGAGCGAGCAGCATCATCCTCCCGGATTGCCTCATCTATTTGATTTAATGGAGGGCTGTAGAAAGTCCATTTGTTCAATATCTTCCCTTGTGCAACCTCGAGAGCCAGACCCGGCTCAAGTTTCTTGACCGATTCCAACATCGTCAGGGGGGCGGGTGCCCAGAGGTACGTCAGATAGGCGTGGACAGCACGATAATTGATACGGCGTGAAACGGTGTCTTCCAGCAGTAATGCTTTCAGTTCGCTGGCAAACAGGAATCCTTTGGCAGTCTCAGCGTAATAGAGCGGTTTGACACCCCAGTTGTCTCGAGCAAGAAAAAGCTTTCCACTGCGACTATCATGAATGGCAAAGGCAAACATGCCATTGAGTCTTTCGAGGATACGCTCGCCGTATTCAAGATACCCGTTTAAGAGAACCTCGGTGTCGGTTGTGC
>JAUPKT010000299.1 GCA_030837305.1 Thermodesulfobacteriota bacterium | reverse complement strand
TACTGTCTATTGAGTGAGGTCATTTCCGCAGCGTCAACAAATGCGATTGACAAGACCACATCGTCACTGAAGGCTAATTCTTCCAATATCCGGTGCGTTTTCGTCCGAAGCTCTTCCAGGTTTATTTTTAAGAGCGTCTGTCGATTGTCTATGAGAATCTCCATGTTGTTTTTCCTGCAGTGCTTGTGCGTCAGGGTATTCTATCCTTGTGTGAAGGATCGCCTGGAAGGACCGCACAAAGGTTTTCGTGATGGCATGAATGTCTTTTAGGGTGAGTGAGGATTGGTCAAGTTGTCCCTCGGCGAAAAGCCCGTGAATAAGAGATTGGACTCTCTTTTGAATCTGTGCCGGTGTGGGATCGGTTAGAGTCCTCAACGCAGCTTCGGTGACATCTGCCAGCATCACGAGAGCGGCCTCTTTGGTCTGAGGAAGTGGTCCTGGATAATGGTACTTGTCTTCAGAGACGGGAGTCTGAGCCTTGTTGAGTCTTTCCATGGCCTTATTGAAGAAAAACTTAATCAAGGTGGTTCCATGATGCTGTCTAATGATATCGATGATAGGCGCCGGGAGACGGTATTCTTTGGCCTTTTCTACGCCATTCTTTACATGGGATATCAATATCAGCACGCTCATGGAAGGTTCGAGCTTGTCGTGAGGATTGGCACCGGAAACGCGGTTTTCGATGAAATATGAAGGTTTAAACTTGTTCCGGACCTTTCCCACGTCGTGATAAAGGCCCCCTGCCCTTGCCAGGAGTGGGTTAGCGCCGATAAATTCTGCTGCGGCTTCTGCGAGGTTCCCCACCAGGATGGAGTGGTGATACGTGCCAGGGGCCTCCATTGACATCACTTTAAGAAGCGGGTGATTAAGATTTGCGATTTCGAGCAATCGAATATTCGTCGTGTATCCGAGGGGCTCCAGGAGAGGGGCGAATCCTGATACCAGGAGACCTGACAACAAGCCGCCGAGAAATCCGAGTCCTATTTCGTGAAAGTCCTGAATTCTGGTTAATTCTCCTAGGGCCATCTTTATGGCAAGGATGGACAGCATGTTTACCAGACCCACGACTAGACCGGCACGCAAGACCGAAGTTCTGTCGGATATTCGAGTCATGCCGTGCAATCCGACCAGACCAGCGACAAAAAAGTAGAAGAAGAGGTACACATCGCCTTCAACAGCCAGTGCGCAGATCAACGAGGTGAGAACTGTGACAATCAGCGCTATTCTCGCATCCACCATTAGGGATGCCAACATCGGCGCGGTAGCTATTGGAGCCGCATACAAGATGGATCGCATATTGATTTCTTGTCCGGACTTGCCCAATAGGGGGGCAAGAGAACACACAAATCTCACCAATATAAGAGAGCCGAGAATGAGGAGACAAAAGAGCAAGATGTCTTGGGAGGCATTACCTGACCGGTCCAAGTATTTTTCGGAAAAGTAAAGACTCAGACGTAGCAAGAGGACAAGTATTAAAGCGATACCCAGGAAGATCATGTACCGACTGTAGGCAGGGTTGGAACGGTTGAGGCCGGCCAGCTTTCGAAGATGACCTTCGTTTGCCGGTTCTCCCGCCTTGATGATTGATTCCCCTTTGGCCACTTGAAAAAAGACAGGCTTCACTGCAGCAAGGGCTTCGCTTTTCAACGCATCACTTTTCACCCTGTTGTACGAGATATTTACATAAATCAAGTCCTTGGCTATCTGACGGATAGACAGGGACAATGCGGGATCTCTCAAGTTATCCCTGTCGTCTGCATCGATTGTTGCAAAACACTCGTGCAGATCCAATATTGTGGAAAGGTCTTTTACGGGCTCCAATTTTTTCGATGACTTTACGAGGAGCAGTATACCTTGCTTTCCGTCCCTCAAGAGAAGATCTCGACTCAGAACAACACCTTTCAAGAGGAGGGGCACTACAAAGGATGTAATATCTCGTTCGATTCTTACACTAAAACCGTAGGACCTCATTATTTCGAAGCTTGATGGAGGTACCGAGGCACCCAGCAGATTTTCGAGCCTCGTTCTGAGGGTACCCTCATCAAGCGGTAGGAAAGGTATCTTTGACAACTCCTTGCCGTCGATAGTTCCCGAGGGAGCAGGCTGCGATTTTTCGAGAGAACGAGCCCTATTTTCCGCCTCCTGGGCAAAATATTCTCTCATGAATGAGAACGCGCCTGTTATTCGCTGCTGCACCTCATTGACCATTTCGTCATCTAAATCGTAGACCGGAAGTACTGATTTTAGTACGTCATCTCTAATCTTATTCGTGGCAGCCTGGTCGATCACTTTAAATGATATAGGCGACACTATTGTCTCTGATGCCGGTTCTCCTACCGTTAGAGAGTAATAGCGGAAGGACTGGGGCACCATTATGGATGCGGCTATCAATGATGTGACGATCAAGAGTGTCCAGCGCTGAGTTTTGGGTCGGAAGAATCGAGCCCACCTGGGGGATTGTCTCACGTCCAGGGTTTTTCTTACGCGATCTAACCAGTGCCGAGGTCGAGTCTGTCCGTTATGCTCGGAATGAGAGTTGTTTCTAGGTGATTGTTGACCCATCAGATTTATCTCCCGGACCTGTGGTCTACGGGCTTGTTCTCGTACGCTTTAATAATTTCCTGAACGAGGTGATGCCTGACAACGTCTTGTTCTGTAAAAACCACGAAATCAATTCCCTCAATGTGGCGCAAGATTTCATAAGCCTCCACCAATCCGGAACGGGTTCCGTCGGGTAAATCGATCTGAGTGATGTCGCCGGTTATTACGGCCTTAGAGGAATAGCCCAGTCGGGTAAGGAACATCTTCATCTGCTCCGAGGTCGTGTTTTGAGCCTCATCAAGGATGACAAATGAATCATTGAGGGTGCGTCCCCTCATGAATGCCAAGGGAGCGACTTCGATGTCGCCTCGTTCGATCATGCGAGCCGCCTTCTCGAAATCTATCATGTCGTGGAGGGCATCATAGAGGGGTCTCAAATATGGATTGACTTTTTCATACAGGTCACCGGGCAAAAATCCTAATCTTTCTCCTGCCTCGACTGCCGGGCGGGCGAGAACTATCCGCCGGAGCTGTTTCTTTGCAAAAGCGGCCATGGCCATGGCCATGGCCAGGTATGTCTTGCCGGTACCCGCTGGTCCTATACCAAAAACCATGTCATGTGTCTGTATCGATTTTACGTAGGCCTTCTGCTGGGGGGTTTTCGGCGTTATGGGCCTCTTGCCGGGCGATGTGAAAACCGTGTCCGTGAGCAGATCCTTTAGTTTGGCTTCCCCGTTTTGAGAAAGCAGTCTCACTCCTTGATCTATATCCGTCCTACTGATGGGATAGCCCTCTCTGGCAAGAGGATAAAGCTGTTTGAGGAGTCGCTCTGCGATTTCGTCATTTGGGGACGGGCCACAAATTGAGAGCGTATTTCCCCTAATGGAAATACTCAAAGCCAGGCGATTCTCTATATATTTGATATTACGACTTAATTCCCCGACAAGGGCTTGAAAAGCTCCGACATCGTCAAAGCTCACTCTCTTGGTAGGCCTTTCGACATGCGGTTTTTGAATTTGATTCAATACGGCCTCTGACTTTTCCAATCTCGTTTCTGTGGGAGCAACGTACTCAGACACCAGAAGCCGAAGTCGCTAAACAGTCTGGAGTGACTATTGTCATGCAGTGAAGACGGTTTACCTCCATCACAGAGAAATTCAATGCTATTTTACGTTCAATGCCCGCTCTCTTGTCAAGCCATAATCAACTTGTCGATGTCGAATTATCCTCGTATTATGTTTTCAGCCCTTGGTCCTGCAAAATATAATGATTTTTTGGAAAGAGGAAAGAGCGTGACCGGTCACAATGAATCCATCTTCGACAACAAAGAGGCGTTTGCTGAACTGGTTGATATTATTGAGAAGTTGCGTTCTGATTCCGGCTGTCCCTGGGACAAAAAACAGACCCCGCTGACCTTTCACCATTATATCCTTGAGGAATATCACGAGTTAGTACACGCCATCAATAACGGGGACACGGCCGGCATAACGGACGAACTGGGAGATCTTCTCTTTCTCGTTGTGTTTGTGGGCTATATGTATGAGCAGTCCGGTACGACGACGCTCACACAAGTAATGCAGCATGTCATAGCTAAGATGCGACGCAGGCACCCACATGTTTTCGGAGATGTCTCGGTGGCAAGTGCCGACGAGGTAATCGATAACTGGCGTAGGATAAAAGCCGGAGAAGAGAACATCAGAAAAAGGGAATCAATTCTGGACGGGATACCGCGGAGCCTCCCTGCCCTCAGTCGCTCACAAAAGCTCGCTGCCCGGGCTGCAAGAGTGGGTTTTGACTGGACGAGACCCGCGGAAGTGATGGCGAAAGTAGACGAGGAGTTACAGGAATTCAAGGATTCCGTAGCCGATGGTCATCCAGGAAAAATCAGAGAAGAGCTTGGGGATTTGCTCTTCGTCATTGTCAATGCCGCCCGGCATCTCAACATCAACAGCGAAGCGGCCCTGACGGAATCATCCGATAAGTTCGAACGACGGTTCCGTCACATTGAGAAAAGTTTACACGCGTCAGGAAGGTCTCTTGAGGAAGCAGAGCTGGGAGAAATGGATGAGCTTTGGGACGAGGCGAAAGAATTAGAACAGGAATAGTCATGATCAAAGAGGATCTTTTTCCTGTGCCTTACGGTGTTTGATCCTCACGAAGTGTTTGCGCTCCGGTGCGTTTCCATGTCCCCTCGGTTTTCTCTTATGCTGAGAGGCACCTATGGCTTGTCGCAATGACAACAGGCCAACATTTAAGTCATTGCGAGGCAAGTGCAGCATTCCGTTCAAGACTATTGGAAATACGATAAGTGTCGGGGCGACGAAACTAAGTGGACTGTGGCACTTCCTTCGAAGCCTCCTCGTCTGGTATCTCCTTTTCCTCTTTCTTTGCTGCAAGGAGCGTCCCTACAGCGGTGCCGAGATCATCAACGGCGGAAACACCCGGCGGAAGATGCACATCAGAAACATGAATTGCATGACCCACATCGAGATGCGAAATGTCTACAGTAATGACACGCGGTATGTCATTTGCCAAACAGGCTATTCTTAGTTCACGCAAGAGCGGCTGAAATGTCCCGCCTTTTTCCGCGCCGATGGGTTCTCCTGAGAACTCTACAGGGACGTTGAACTCGAGTGTCTCTTCCATAGAGACTTCCAAGAAATCAAGGTGAAGCAAGAAACTGTCGAGTGGTCTCGTTTGTTTTTCCTTCAGTATCGCACTGCGCTTAATGGTCTTCTTGTCCGCGTTGATTTCCAATTCGAATATGGGATTCGTCCCCCCGTGTTCCAAAGCTTTCTTGAATTCGTGAAGGCCGAGCACGAGATTCACAGGCTCTGCCTTATGTCCGTAGAGAATCGCAGGGATCTTGCCCGAGGATCTCAATCGTCTTGCAGCCCCTTTTCCTGTCTCTACTCGCTGATCAACCAAAAGCGGTATTTTGTTCATTATGCTTGCTCCAAACTTTGTCTTGCGATGCCTGCACCCGGCACCGTGGAAAGTGGTCCGTAGACATGTTGTCTATACGAAGAGTTCCGACACGGAAACTTCTCGATAGATCCTGCTGATAGCCTCTCCCAACAGAGGGGCTACGGACTGGATTCTTATTTTTGGGCATTGAACGGCCTTGTCCTCGGCCGGGACCGTATTTGTCACGTATATTCTGTCTATACAGGATTCGTTGAGTCTGTTGACGGCTTCTCCCGAGAGTACGGCATGAGTGCAGCAGGCGAAAATGTTCTTGGCCCCCGATTCCTTGAGGGCCTGGGCGGCTTTGACCAGGGTCCCTGCCGTATCCACCATATCGTCCAGGACGAGAACATCTCGATCAGCGACATCTCCTATGACATGCATTACCTCAGATTCGTTTGGCTTCGATCTACGTTTGTCGATGATGGCAAGGTTGCTTCCCAGCCTCTTGGCAAATGCCCGCGCGCGTTCCACACCGCCTGCATCAGGGGATACTACGGTACATTCCTCCGTTTGGATATCGGCCTTGATGGCTTCAGCCATGATGGGTCCCGCGTAGAGGTGGTCAACGGGGATATCGAAGAAGCCCTGGATTTGTCCGGCATGGAGATCAATGGTTAGTACTCTGTCCGCACCTGCTGCCGTAATGATGTCCGCGATGAGTTTGGCAGTAATGGGGGCTCGACTTGCCACTTTCCTGTCCTGTCTCGCGTAGCCGTAATAGGGCATAACGGCTGTTACTCGGCAGGCCGATGCTCTCTTGAGAGCATCTATCATGACAAGGAGTTCCATAATATTGTCATTGACGGGCCGACACGTAGATTGGAGTACGAATACGTCCATACCCCGAACGTTCTCCTTGAACTCGACTTGAATCTCACCGTCGCTAAAGGATCCCACCACTGCGACTCCCAGCGGAATACCCATATAGCTTGTGAGTTCCTCAGCAAGGCGAAGATTTGAATTACCTGTGAAGATCTTGAGTCCTACCTTCATCCACTTCTCCTGTGTCTGATACCTCAGTGCACCGAAACTACTGATAATAATGGTAGTGTGCGGGCAAGTCAACATCAAATATCCATGAACGCTTTTTTTGCGGATCTTAGTGCATGGGAGGCCTTTCCTTTATCGTTGATCTTACCGGAAGAAGACAGATTGTGTCCCTTCTCTACCGGTTGTGTTCGTAGGCGTCCATTGGGAGTTCATTAGTGTTGAAAGGACTGCCCGCTTATACTATACTCAGATTAACCACGACACGTATGCAATTCCTTTTATCACCATGGATTGGAGGTGGCCTTGACTGTCAAGAGGACACCCAGAATACTGGTAGCGAAACCAGGGTTGGACGGGCACGATAGAGGGGCCAAAGTCATCGCCCATGCTTTGAAAGACGGCGGCTTCGAGGTGATTTATACAGGACTCCATCAAACTGTCGAGATGATAGTCCAATCAGCGATTCAAGAAGACGTGGACGTCATAGGACTATCCATCATGTCCGGGGCGCACCTACCCATCTGTGACAAATTGCTCAGACTCCTGAGAGATAAAGCTGCCGGGGACATTATGGTCCTGGTGGGCGGTGTCATTCCGAGCCGAGATATCCCAATCCTCAAAAAGATAGGCGTGAAGGAGGTTTTTCCCGGTGGCTCCGATATCCATGCTCCGGTGAATTTCCTCAGGCGCGAACTCAACGTGGGAGTGACTTCATGAGCAGTGCAGATCAGATATATCAGCCCATCAATCGGATTCGCATCATTACGGCAGCTTCTCTTTTTGATGGGCATGACGCAGCCATCAATATCATGCGCAGGATATTACAGGCTTCCGGTGCTGAGGTGATCCACCTGGGGCATAATCGAGCTGTGGCCGAGATTGTGACGGCCGCTGTTCAGGAAGATGTTCAGGCCATCGGTATTAGTTCCTATCAGGGCGGTCACATGGAGTTCTTCAAGTACATGGTGGATCTCCTCAAAGAATATGGCTGCGGACATATAAGAATTTTCGGCGGCGGGGGAGGCGTCATAGTCCCGGAAGAGATTCGGGAACTGGAATCCTACGGCGTGACGAAGATATACAGCCCCGAGGACGGTCGAGTCATGGGCCTACAAGGCATGATCAACCATTTCTTGCATTCGAGCGACTTTCCAGTGAGCGACGGAAAGGTTGATGGGGATCTCTCTGATTTGCATCACACGAACTGGCCGCGCATTGCACGAACCATCAGCACGGTTGAAGTTGCCAAGACTTCCGGAAACGGGGACCTTCCGGCCATCATGTCCATTCTCAGAGAGAAGATAGATGATCGGGTTGTACCTGTGGTTGGCATAACGGGCACGGGCGGAGCCGGCAAATCATCGCTCACCGACGAACTGGTGCTGAGATTCCTCAACGATCAGAAGGATAAGACCGTCGGGATCATATCGGTGGATCCCACGAGGAGAAAGACGGGCGGCGCTCTTCTGGGTGACCGCATTCGCATGAATTCCATCAACTCAGAGCGTGTTTACTATCGGTCCATGGCCACGAGAACACTCGGGACGGAAATTCCCGAACATCTAGAAGAATCTCTGGAGGTTTTGAAAGCCGCTGAAATCGATTTGATTATTGTGGAGACTGCGGGGATAGGACAGGGGGATGCAGCTATCGTGCCCCTGGTGAATGTTGCCGTGTATGTTATGACGTCGGAGTTCGGTTCACAGACGCAGCTTGAAAAGATAGACATGCTGGATTTCGCGGATTTGGTTGCCGTGAACAAGTTTGACCGGCAGGGTTCAGAGGATGCCCTCCACGATGTGCGCAAACAGATTCAAAGAAACCGGGCCGAT
>JAUPKT010000298.1 GCA_030837305.1 Thermodesulfobacteriota bacterium | reverse complement strand
TTGACGCCACTGTATTTTGCGCGTTGTTCTGAGAGGGCCACTACATCTTCTATGAGTTCGGTGAGGTTCACATTCTTTACAGTCGGGTCTGTCTTCCGCGCAAAACTTTGCACTTGTGCGTAATCTCCTTGCATCGACGACCTTGCACTCTGATCTGATTGAGGGCCCTCTTGAATTCGTCGAGATTCTCGGACTCTTGAAGAGTTTCTTCTTCTTTAAGAAGGTCTTCCATCCACCCGGCTTCCTCAACCATAATCGCCACTGGATTATTTATTTCATGTGCTATGCCTGCCGCCAACTCACCAAGAGATGCCAGCTTCCCGGCCTCGATGACCTGTTCGTTCATCATTTCCTTTTGTTGGTCAGCCTCTGCTATTCTTCTCACCATTCGCCGGGCCATCAATATCGATGCAAAGACGATGGCGGCCAGGCCAAGGATGGAAATTATTATAGAAAACCATCGAGCCCGCTGAATGACCGCGTACGCGTCTCCAGAATCCTGCTGATAGGCCAGGATCCATTCTCCGTTTTTAAGGGGAGCCATTACATAAATGGTCTCCGTCCCATAATCGTTGGTCATTTCGAGAAACGTAATCTCATCGATCAGGATCTTATCACCTGCCAGGAGATTCATATACGGGCCTTTGGACGCTAGGATTTCGTAGCGAGGTTTTGTCTGAAATTCCCCTTTCCTATTTAAGATGAAAGCAAAACCGGTAGTTCCTATTCTAATGCTTTCCACAAGAGCATTGAATGCCTCAAAGTCCACGGTCGCCCTCAGTATCCAGTCTGAGCCGCGATAATTGATTCTGGTGGTAACAATGAAATGCGGCAGCCCGCGCATACCCGGAAATACATCGCTGATGAAATTCTCCCGCTCCATTGCCTTCTTGAACCAGTCTGCCTTGGAATAATCGACCTCTTTCAAACTAAACGGGCCGGCATAAGCTACCTGGATGCCTCTGTTATCCACGATCCCTAGGTCAACAAATGACTTTCCATATTCGTCTTGGAGAACTTGGAGAGATTCCTTCAGAAATGCCTCGTCCAGCAATTGCTCAAAGGGAAAAGACCTCGAGAGAACTCGCAATTCAGTAAGCTTGAGATTGAGAAAGTTGTCGATGTTTTGCTTGTGTTTCTTCACCAATACGTTGAGATGCTCAATAACTTTTTCCTGATAATAAACATTAAAATAGTATCTCAGCGTGCCACTGATGAGGACCAGAGGCATCATGGATACGACAAGTACGATGAGAACCATGTTTCTCGTCAGGGACCTATAATACGCTGATTCGTGAGTCTCTTTATTCACTTTTTCTCGCATTTGGTTCACACTTGCATTTGTAAGAGGGACGCTTCAAACCTCGAACATTTAGTGAGCTGCATAAAACTCCCGGAACAACCTGGCAAAAGTCCTCGATTGGATTCCTAAGACTCGAGTTCCCAGGTCGATTCTCCTCTCCCACTTATCCCTCTGACAAAAAGAGCAAAATCATCTCGATTGGTAGCCGCTTCGTATGCTGTTTGATAAGAAATGAGACCTTGCTGGTACAGTTGCAAGATAGACTGATCGAACGTCTGCATGCCATAATTTACATGTCCCTCAAAGATTGCATCTCTAATTTCCGAGGTTCTGGTCTCATCTTCTATACATTCTCGCACCCTACTTGTTGAAACCAGAACTTCCACTGCGGGGACTCTACTTTTTCCGTCGGTTGTGGGTAGTAACCTCTGGGATATAACTCCGTGCAGTATACCCGCAAGCTGAAAGCGGGCGGACGCTTGGTGGGGAATGGGAAATGATGAAATGATGCGCCGAATGGTCTCTAATGCGTCTACGGTGTGGAGTGTGCTCAAAACGAGATGCCCGGTCTCAGCAGCAAGCATGGCAGTGGCTATGGTCTCCAAATCCCGCATTTCTCCCAAGAGTATGACATCCGGATTTTGACGGAGAGCTGCTCGTAGAGCCCTTGGAAAGGAAATGGTGTCACTGCCCATTTCCCTTTGATTAATGATACTCTTTCTATCCCGATGGATAAACTCAATGGGATCCTCTATGGTTATGATGTGGCAATTCTTTGATGTATTAAGATGATTAATCATTGCTGCCAGAGTAGTGGATTTACCCGATCCCGTGGTTCCTGTTACAAGGATAAGGCCTCGCTGCTCCTGAGCCAGTTTCTCTACAGCCTGGGGAAGATTGAGATCCGTGATGAGGGGAGGCTCTGATGGTACAACGCGAAACACCATTGCTATCGACTCTCTCTGATAGAACGCGTTGACTCTGAACCTGCCCACCGACGCAACCTCGTAAGCCATGTCAATGTCTCGTGTTGTGCAGAAACGTTCCCACTGACGATCATCCATGAGTGAACGTCCCATGGCATCCAGCTCAGACGCCGAAAAGCGCGACTCTCCTTTCATAGGTGCAAGTATCCCCGTCACACGAGTAACCGGCGGCAACTTGGCCTTGAATATGAGGTCAGACGCCCCCATATCAACAGCCTTAGCCAGAATATGATCAAGTCTCGCTATCATGGGTGGAGTAGGGGATTTCACCGCCGTCACCAGGATCTTCACCGGATGCCTTTAACCTTATACCCTTCATTTCAAATAGCCTCTCTCTGATTTCCCGGAGCAGCTCCGGGTGTTCCTTGAGATGTTGTTTTGCATTCTCCCTCCCTTGGCCTATTCTATCTTCGCCGTAAGAGTACCATGCCCCGGACTTCTCTATCAGTCCATTCTCCACACCCATGTCGAGGATTTCGCCCCCTGAAGAGATCCCCTCGTTATACATGATGTCAAATTCCACCTGTTGGAATGGAGGAGCCATTTTATTCTTTACCACTTTGACCCTCGTCCGAGAGCCCGTGACGCTGTCACCTTCCTTAATTTGACCAACTCTTCGTATGTCAAGCCTCAACGACGCATAGAATTTCAGTGCGTTACCACCCGTGGTTGTTTCTGGATTTCCAAACATGATTCCAATTTTTTGCCTTATTTGATTGGTAAAAATGACGGCTGTATTGGAACGAGCTATTGCTGCCGTGAGCTTTCTGAGAGCTTGGGACATGAGTCGCGCTTGCAGCCCCATGTGGGCATCTCCCATATCACCCTCTATCTCGGCTCTGGGCACCAGCGCTGCCACCGAATCGATTACTACTACGTCCATGGCTCCTGATCTTACAAGAATTTCTGTGATTTCAAGGGCCTGCTCCCCGTTGTCAGGTTGGGATACCAACAACTCCTCAGTCTTAACACCGAGCTTCTTTGCATAATGTATATCCAATGCGTGCTCGGCATCCACAAACGCCGCAAAGCCCCCGCGCTTCTGGGCTTCGGCGATTACGTGGAGACAGAGGGTTGTTTTGCCGGAGGATTCAGGGCCGAATATCTCGATGATACGTCCCTGGGGTATTCCACCCACTCCTATGGCAATATCCAGGCCGAGCGAGCCGGATGGTATGGTCTTAACATCCGGTATGATGCCCCCTGCTCCGAGCCTCATGATTGAACCGCGGCCAAACTGCCTCTCAATTTGGCTTACAGCGACTTCGACAGCTCTCGTCCTGTCGGATTCATGAATTCCTAACTCATCTAAATCCCTGCCTCTTTTCGATTTTGCCATGGCTGAGACCTCGCCTCCAAATCCGTATGGTCCTCGAGATGTCACGAGGCTCCGGGTACCGCGCTCGTCGTGTTTGCGGGGTTCTTAGCTCTGAAAGTAGTCAGCACTAAGTCTCGGAAGGCCGGAACTCTGGAAATTCCTCACAATTCGTGCTAAACATTTCTCGAGCGAACAAGATCCTTGCGTCAGGAGCGGCACGTTTCTTAGTTGCATCGGGGCTGCCAAGGTATCATGTAATGAGCCCATGCAAGCCTCGAAGACATCTCCTAGAACCGGATTCTGCGTCAACTGCACCGGGAATTCAAGAGATTTACGTCAAGTGTCGATTTTCTTTTCTCCACAGGCCTGTCTTCACGTTTCTTTGGTACTCCCTCGCGAGTCGGAACTTGGGGCCTTATTTGTGGTCCTAGACAGTGAAGTGACGGCTCTTGATTTGATCGTGTTTCCGAAAAAGGTGATTTGTCAGTTCCAGAATAGAGGCGGCATGAAACACTCCGCTGACGGCTGAAGTCGGGTAGTTAAAGGAACCGTAATTTGAGAGACTTGCGAGAATCTTCATCCATCGCCTTCATAAGACATGAGGATACCTGGTCAGTTGATCAAGAACCGGATATTAGCACCATACGCATATTAAACCGCTCGTTCCCTGGACTCAAGGTTTCCGCCGTGCCGGAAAGGGCCCAGATCAAATACGGGATCCTGGCATCTGTGCTGCTGCACGTTCTTGTATTCGCCTGGTTTGTCCGGCAGATAGACGCCGTAACAAACAAGTCGATGCTTAAACCCGGCGAAAGTCTGACGAACGTTAAACTCATTGAGCAAACCGTCACGAAGAATGAGCAAGAGCAGCCCCCCCAACATTCACAAGCAATATCCGATCGCAATCACACCGCTGAAAAAGAGCGGATTCCAAGAATTCCAGGAACTCTCACCCCACCGCTGGGCAAGATTGAAGAGCAACATTCGAGAATGGCGGCACACATGCCCCCCGCAGCCCCCGAAGATATCTCCCCATTGAAGGAAGACCACAAGGCCAAATCCTCCGCGATGAAGAATTTGGATCCAGAGCCCAAGACTAGTAAGAATAAGCAGAAAACGAAGACACCCTCTCCTCCCAATTCGGCCCCGAAAAGCACTTCAAAGCAAACTCCGGACCTGAAACCTACGCCGAGGGAACAGCAAATTGCCGCAGGCCTATCGCCCCATGTCGGCTCCCCGGACTTCTCTCCTGAAGGTGATGTGGATGAGGCAGTTGTAGACATCAATACGCGAGAGGAAAAGTTCTTCTCATACCTTCTTCATCTCAAACAAAAGATTCAGGGTGTATGGGTTTATCCCTCCTCTGCCGCACGAGCAGGAATCGGAGGTTCTCTCACCGTTGAGTTCTCCGTTTCTCGCAACGGAGAATTGCTTTATGTGAATTTGCTTGACTCCTCGGGCAATGCCGTCTTGGATGAGTCTGCCCTAAGAGCCATCAGAGTGGCTGCCCCGTATTTTCCTTTCCCCCCACGAATGACGGCCAAACGTCTAAAAATAAGGGCAAACTTTGTTTACATCACCGGAGACTATTTCAGGAGAATTCTCTGAGTCGGCATCTTCTATTGGTCGATCGCCTCGTCCAAGAATTCTCTGTATTTTGAGGAGTCCATAAGCTCCGTGAATTCATCCTGATCGGCCGGTTCTACGACAATCAGCCAACCGTCCGTGTATGGCGAGTCCATGAGCGCCTCAGGCGATTCCAACAGGGACACGTTCGACTCCACCACTTGACCTGATATGGGAGCCATTAGGTCTGTCACCGCTTTGCTCGTTTCTATGATGCCAAAGGCCATTCCTCTCGTGATTGTGTCTCCTTCCTGAGGCAGTTCAACATAGTCGACGTCTCCCAACTCTTCCCGGGCGTGTTCGGTTATGCCCACTGTCGCGGTTCCTTCTTCTAGTTTAACCCACAAATGATAATCAGAATAGAATCGATCAGTAGGGATGTCCATAAGTTAGCCTTTCTCGTCTTTGTCACAAGTTTGTCGGCATGATGCCGAAAATTCTCAGGCCTGTCAAACTCGGCAGATCCGGGGATCAATTTGTTTCTATATTGCTGCGTTGTGTGGTTGCTGGTGCAAGGAAGTCAACGCTGTAGTATAATGAGCAGGGGGAGAGGGTTGCCCCGGCAGCAGGTGTTCCATCATGCTGAATCGACGGGTCACCGGCTCACGATACTATTAATTGTGAGAATCCTGTCGGCTGTCGGTGGTTATGAAATTTTCCGGAGGATATGATGAAGGCTTCGTTGCAATTGATCGCGTGTTTGGTCTTTATCCTGTCGATCATCACACCACTGCATGCCGAAGAGTTGTCGGGACAAATTGAGAGAGTTGACTTGGAAACGGTGACATTAAGAGGCGTTAATAATAACAAGGTCATTGTACGCGTTGACGGCCAAAAACGCGTCGAGGCTGCTCAATTTCTCGGCAAAACGGTACGAGTAGAGATACGAGGACAAGATGGCAACTTTAGTGTGATGAAGTTCCAGCACGAATCTCTCAGAGATTAGAAGTTGGTGAATTTCGTCGCCGTGGGACGAACGATGGTGGGCGGCGTGGATTGCTTCTCCAAGTAATGCGGCAATGCAAGGACTTACATGGATTTTGAATGCCCTGGAGCGTCGGCTTCAAGTGAGAAGGTTGCTCAAGGAACGGATCTGGCCGCTTCCCGACAAGTGGCCAGATCCTGAAAGAACTAATTGTCAATGGCTGCTGTCCAAGGGCAGAAATTCATAGGTCGTCCTGACCTCTGGTCGAGCGGCTAATTCATACTTTTGAAGACGCTGCCTCATTTCCTTCAAGCAAGAGCCATCCGGACACTTCTTTGAACCCAACTCTATGGCTTTTCGTTGATGTTCTGCTGCTTTGAGAGCATCTCCTTGCCTGAAATACGCTTCTGCCAGCGTCTCAAGGACAACCCCGTCCTTCCCGTCAGTCAACTCGATGGCTTTCTGGGCAAGCTCCATCGCTGCCGCGGGATTCTGCAGGCTCTCGTCGGGGCACGTCAACAGGAACCAGGCCTTGTCCTGTAGAGTCCATGCATCGTTGGGACTCAATTTCTCAACCTTTTTGAAGTCCTCATTCGCCTCTTTGCATTTTCCCATCTTACTTAGTATCCATGCCCTCAGGCGAAGCGCCTCCACAAAGTTCGGCTTTGCCTGGATTGCTCTTGAAGCATCTTGAAAGGCCTTGTCATGGTCCTGTTGCCTCGAATAGAGGTCCGCGCGCTGAGCATAGGCCCACGCGTAACCGGGATCAATTTTCAGGGCCTGGGTGAAGTCTTTCAGGGCCTCCTCATTTTGCTGCTGAACCTTCCGAACAATGCCCCTTTGACCAAAAGCCAATGCGCTGTCGGATTTCTTTTCCAGGGCTTTATTAGCGTCTTCAAATGCTTGAGCAACATTGCCCGAGCTAAGGTAGGCGCGTGATCGCCCAACGTAAGCAGCAGCGTTGTTAGGATCCGTCTTGATACATTTGTCGAAAAGTGTAATCGCTTTGTCCCATTGATTTTTTGCCATCGCTTCGTTCGCTGCAATGAAGTCAGGATTCTTCCCGCCTCTCAACACATCGCCCCATGGAAAAATGAAGATGGCTGCGATGAGTACAGCTACAAGGATAATAACACCGAACAAGGTGTAGGCGCCTGATCCTCT
>JAUPKT010000297.1 GCA_030837305.1 Thermodesulfobacteriota bacterium | reverse complement strand
TCTATTGCGATCAGATACCCTGGCGAGCTGGGACCCCTCCGTTGCCTATCGCCTCTATTCAAAAATCATAAAGCCCTTGGAATACTTTCTCGTCGGCAAGAAGACAGTCACCGTCATACCTCACGGCGCTCTCACGTCACTGCCGTTCGAGATGCTCGTGGACTCCAAAGAGCATGCGACAAAGAGGTTTTGGTCCGCAGGAGACCGGCCGAGTTATCTGGTGGAAAAATATGCCTTTGCCTATGCCCCCTCGTCTTCACTCCTGGCCTATGTGCGAAATCGCAAGCACGAAAAGCAGCCGGGATGGAACTTCGTCGGCTTTGGAGATGCTGACTACACGGACCTCAGCAAGACCGGTACGCCGAATGACGGTGCAGAACGACTTCTCTCGGCCATGAGCAGCACTGGAGGCGCCACGCGCAGCCATGATCTCAAGCCTTTACCAGGCGCTCGCAAGGAATTGACGGAAATCGTAAAAATCGTCGGCGGTCCTACCCAGACTTATTTCGGCTCCCAGGCTACTGAAACTCTATTCAAGAAAGCCGACCTGACGAGGTACGGTTATATCCATCTCGCAACGCACGGCGTCATCCTCGGTGGTCCAGGCAGGCTTCAACAGAGGCCTGCGGTTGTTTTCTCCCTCTATGGAGATAAAGAAAATGACGGGTTTCTCCAACTCGGAGAAGTCTTTGGACTGAAGCTCAACTCGGACTTGGTCGTCCTGTCGTCATGTTTTAGTCAAGGCAAAGTGGACAGCTCCGACTCCAGCATGTCCCAGCAACTGGCGCGAGCCTTCTTGTTTGCAGGTTCGGATGCCTTGGTTTTGAGTCTGTGGCAAGTCAACGACGACAGTACTGCGAATCTTTTTATCGAAATGTATCGCAACCTCAAGGAAGGCTCAAAAGCGGAAGCCTTGCGGCTGGCCAAACTAAGTCTCCTCAATCAATCAGGATTAAGTCACCCCTATTACTGGGGACCATTCATCCTCGTGGGAGATTGGCATGTGCGCCTCAATCCTGCCGCCAACAGACAACCAGACGAGGCAACGAGATTCAAGGGTGTGTCGAGTTGGCGTAGATTGTTGACTTTCTGAAACATAAATCCCATAACTCGTTGCGAAGGCCGCTGCGCAAGGACCAGTACTGACCTGAAGGAGGGTGAGAGTCATCCACAACTGGGCCATCATCGTCTTGGGACTCTTACTGACGGTATGGGTGTTGCCGAATGCCACGGCCTCGGACGAATGTCGGAAACTTCGTATTAGCTTAACCAAATTGAGAGAAGACTACCGTCTATTGGGGCAAAAGGCTTCAGCTGATGCGGCAGCGGTAACATTCGACGATCTCACCGTAGTGCTTGATAAGATCGTGGAGGTCAGGCGCGCCATCAGACGCCTCGATTGTGATTCCCAGACAAAAAAGAAGAGAAGCCCTCATGGAGCACAATGAAATAGCCTCCATCGCCCGTATGTTGCATCGTGCCCGCAAGGTCGTGGTCTTTACCGGCGCAGGTATTTCTACGGAATCAGGAATTCCCGACTTTAGATCGCCCGGAGGAATATGGTCCAGGTACAACGCTGATGACCTCACGTATCAGAAGTTTCGTTCAAGTGAACATTATCGAAGGATTTACTGGAAATACGATCGTGAACGATACCCTGCCATGCGTGATGCCGCACCCAACGAAGCCCATCACGCAATTGTGGAAATAGAAAAGGCAGGTAAATTGTCGGCTCTGGTAACCCAAAACATCGACGGGCTCCATGCAAAGGCCGGCAATAGTCGGGAGAAGATTCTTGAACTCCATGGCACCGTGCACGAAGTGGTCTGTGTCGATTGCGGTATGCGTTGGCCGAGAGAGGAAATAACAGATTTCATGGATCGAGAGGGAGTCGACGTGCCTTACTGTGACCAGTGTGATGGCCCTCTCAAGTGTGCCACCATTGCATTCGGCCAAACTCTCCCTCAAGAGATCCTTGCGCAAAGCTTTGCAATGGCCGGCCAGTGCGACGTACTCATTACCGTCGGCTCATCTCTTGTGGTTCAACCGGCCAACATGCTGCCTTTGGAAGCTTCCAGAAAAGGGGCAAAGCTCGCACTCATCAACATGACCCCCACCGTGTATGATTCGATTATGGATGTCATAGCATTAGGCTCTGCTGGTGCCATCATGTCATCGGTCATGAAGGAATTCAGACAGTTGACACAATCATCTTCGGGCTGAAGATCACCAGCCGAGCCGATACAGGACAGATTTCCGCCAAGGCCAAAAACAACGCACGATCAACGTTTAGAGAATTGGAAGCTCGCTCTTGCTCCACGTTTCCCGTACTTTTTCCGCTCTTTGACCCTTGAATCTCTTGTGAGAAAACCCGCCCCTTTCAGGACTGACCGAAAAGAAGGATCCACATTGAGCAGGGCTTTGCTGATGCCGTGCTTGATCGCACCGGCTTGACCCGAAAGGCCGCCTCCACTCACGTTCACCACCGCATCAAATCTACCCAACGTTTGGGTCAACTCAAAGGGCTGCATGATGATCATTCGAGAAGTTTGCCTTCCAAAGTATGCATCCATGGTGCGTTCATTAACAATGCACGCGCCTGTGCCGGGCTTTAACCAAACTCTCGCAATCGCGTTTTTTCTCTTGCCGGTGGCATAATGTCGTTCTCGTTCCATGCGTTTTCTCCAGCATCACATCTGATAAATTTCCGGTTTCTGCGCAGCGTGGGGATGTGTTTCACCGGCGTAAACTTTCAACTTTGTGTATTGGGCTCGACCCAGAGTGTTCTTGGGCAGCATTCCTTTGACAGCCATCTCAATTATTCTTTCGGGCTTTTTCTTCAGGAGAGCCCCGGCATTGGTTTCCTTCAGTCCTCCAGGATACTGGCTGTGCCGATAATAGGTTTTTTGTTGCAGCTTGTTCCCTGTCAACCTAACGTGAGATGCGTTGACAATGATGACAAAATCCCCGGTGTCCATGTGGGCGGCAAATTGTGGTTTGTGTTTGCCTCGGAGGATGCGAGCGGTTTCTGCAGCAACTCGGCCCAAGACCTTTCCTTTGGCGTCAATGACGAACCATTTTCGTTCAACTTCCCCTGCTTTTGGGGTCCAGGTTTTCATTTATCACCTCTGACTGCAATCAAAACAATAGGTTTACCATCAGCACTTCACCATGTCAAGATGCGTCGAGCCAAATTCTGCTCGTGCAATCCAACGCAAAGGGGGCTGTTT
>JAUPKT010000296.1 GCA_030837305.1 Thermodesulfobacteriota bacterium | reverse complement strand
TATCCTCAATTTGCTGTATTAACTCCAGTTCTCTTCTTCGTGAGAACCCTTTCAGCATGGAGCAAGAAAGTCTCTGAAAGCCGATCAAAAATGTTCAAGATTTCTGGTCTCACCCAAAAAACCTCGGCAACCTTGCCAAACGGTTAATACATCACTCGGGTCAGCCAGCCACATTGCACATCATGTCAAGATGCCGAAAAGAAAGGACTTTCAGGTGGCTATTTGGAAGCCCGGTATCATCTATTATGATTCTCTATGTCAAGGCCAAGCTAGGCTAGGCAGGCGACCTTGAGAACAGACATCATCACAACCGACATAGAGTCCCAATGGCTTATGTGACTTCTGCGCCTCATCCAGGACTCCGAACTTGACACTGGCCTGGGATAAGGATAGGTATATCCGATAATATGAATCGATTCTACCGATGTATAATCCCAGCTACAAACAAATGTCGACAGGAAGAGGAGAGGAACGATGAGTGGGGCATACGAATCAATGTGGAAAGATCTCGGGCTGAATCTCACGGCCCATGATGCGCTGTTGCAGGTTTTGGGGAATGCCTATCAGGACATCTTCATCACCCAAAAGGATCGTCCGGCAGGCATGGACTATTTCAACTTTGTCATGAGTGAGGTTCATGGACTTCGTGTCAAGGAACTCTTGGATGGAAAAAAGGAAGGCCGTAAGGTAGTGGGTTCCTTTTGTGTGTTTGTTCCGGAAGAAGTCGTGCGAGCAGCGAACGCTACTCTTGTGGGACTATGCACCGGTGCTGATTTCGCTACTGACGAGGTGGACAAAATCCTGCCGAGAAACACCTGCTCACTTATTAAGTCAGCTTTCGGTTTCAAACTGGGGAAGGTGTGTCCCTACATCGAGTCTGCCGACATGATCGTCGGCGAGAATACCTGTGACGGCAAGAAAAAGTCGTACGAGGTTCTGAATACCCTAATGCCGAATGTCTATGTCATGGATTTGCCTCAGACCAAATCTCCAGAGGGAAGAGCCCTCTTAAAGGAGGAATATAAACGATTCAAAGATGCCATTGAGAACCTTTGCGGTGTGAAGATCGATGTCTCCATGCTGAAGCAGGGCATTGAAATCGTTAACGCAAAGCGAAGAGCCATTCACAGGCTTTCCGAACTTAGAAAGGCGGATCCTGCACCAATATCAGGATTGGATGCCCTTCTTATCAATCAAGTCTACTTCTATGATGATCCGGTGCGTTTCACCGATTCCGTGAATAAGATTTGTGATGAGCTTGAGCAAAGAATCAACGACAAGAAGGGTGTTTTCCCGCAAGGCACCACGCGCATAGTGCTGTCAGGATGTCCGATGGCAGTTCCAAATTGGAAGCTGCCATGGATTATCGAAACTTCGGGTGCCGTCATCGTAGGCGAAGAGTCCTGCGTGGGAGAGAGGGGTACCCGCAATCTGACCGATGACTCTGCAAACACCGTTGATGGACTTATGGATGCTATTGTTGATCGATATTTTCAGGTTGACTGCGCAATATTTACCCCGAATCCGGACCGCCTAGACCACACAAAGCAGATGTATGGGCAGTACAATGCTCAAGGGGTTATTCACTACGGATTGCAATTTTGTCAGCCGTATCAGATTGAATCCTATGGCGTGGAGAACGCTCTGGAGGCAGCACAGATTCCCACGCTGCGGGTAGACACCGACTATAGTATGGAAGACGCTGAACAACTCAAGACCCGAGTCCAAGCGTTCCTTGAGAGAATACAGTGATTTTTCCTCTGGTAGCAATGCACTGGTAATAGCGGGGGCGCCGACCTGCGGAACTTTTTGTACGAAGTCACATTTCGGCGCTTCTGTTCTCGTGTATGTACTAAGAGACCGTGAATTCGAGTGAGCGAAGTCCAACATGAATGTCACTGGAATTGATGTAGGATCGAGAGCCATCAAGCTGATGCAGATCGATTCGATCTCAGGCGACGTTGTCCTCGTAAAGAAGACGGAAACAACGTTCAATCCACGCAGCCAAATCCTTAGAATGATGGACGGCCTCACAACTGATGTGATAGTAGCCACCGGGTACGGCCGAAAAATGGTCCAGGATATCTATGAATGCGAAGCCATTACGGAGATACTCGCCCATGCCCTCGGAGCCAGGCGGTTGTTCGCTGAAGCAGGGTGTATTCTCGACATTGGAGGCCAGGATACCAAGGCAATAGCCTTGGATCATAAGGGCCACGTAGGGAAATTCGAAATGAATGACCGCTGTGCAGCAGGCACAGGGAAGTTTCTCGAATTCATGGCCACTAGTTTTCAGATACCCATAGAAAAATTTGGCGATTTTGCTCTCGAAGGCCGGCCCGGTCTGTCTATTAATAGTATGTGTACCGTCTTCGCGGAATCCGAAGCAACCTCTTTGATGGCAATAGGTATCCCCAGCGAGGATATTGCGCTGGCACTCCATGCGTCGGTGGTCAAGAGATCCCTTTCGATGTTGAAAAGAGTAGCAAATTCTGGTCCAATTGTCTTTTCAGGGGGTGTTGCGAGAAACAAGTGTATTGTCAAGTTGCTCGAGAACGAACTTCAATCCCCTGTTCTTACCGCAGAACACCCTGAAATGATGGGGGCTCTTGGAGCGGCAACCCATGGAGCCGCAAAGGGTGTGTAAATTCAAGTGCACCAATCAGTGAACAAAAGGTCAACTCACCAGATGTCGTTTTTTGAAACGCTGTCGGAAACGAAACATTGTTTATTAGGAATTCAGAACGGAGGAAGAATACAATGGCCTATGTGAAAAGGTTCGGTTGTTTCACGTTCGTCTTGTCTCTGATTGCATTTTGTGCGTCTGTGACGTACGGCAACGAGCTTGACCGTTTCAAAGACCTGGAGGGAACTTTGGATATAGCAGGCGGAACAGCTCATATTCCAGTGATGAAGGATGCAGCCCAAAAAATAATGACATTAAACTCGAAGATAAAAATTACCATAGCCGCTGGTGGAAGCGGAGTCGGTGTTCAAAAGGTGGCTCAAGGCCTGGTCGGCATAGGCAATACCGGGAGAGCACTCTCCCAAGCTGAAATAGAAAAGTTCGGGCTCAAATCGTTTCCCTTTGCGATTGATGGTGTTGCCGTTGCAGTACATCCCGGTAACCAGATTTCAAACGTCACATCCGATCAGGTGAGAGACATTTTTTCGGGGAAAATAACCAACTGGAAAGAAGTGGGTGGAAAAGATGCAAAAATAAATCTTTACAGTCGAGACGAGGCCAGTGGAACGCGGGAAGTTTTTTGGGACCTCCTTCTCAAGAAAGGGCCGGTAGCCCAGTCCGCCAATGTAGTCCCGTCAAATGGTGCCATGAAAGTAGCGCTTGGAAAAGATCCCAATGCCATCGGCTACGTTGGGATAGGCCACATCGATAACACCATAAAAGCCGTAACGCTCGACGGTATCATCCCTTCGCAGGAACACGCTGCCGACGGCTCATACAAGGTGACCCGAAAACTGTATATGAACACAAAGGGGGAGCCTGTCGGGTTGGCAAAGGTGTTCATAGAATACATACAAGGGCCCGAAGGATCTATATTTGTTAAGAAAAGTGGGTACATTCCTCTACAGTAAGCAAAAATCGCCGGGCCGGTTGGAAATATCCTGAGCCTCTTGAAAAACCTAGAATATTCATTTGAGACGGGTGACATGGAAAGCATCAGGAGACGAGGAATAGGGTTTGTAGATCATGCAATCAGATTAATACTTTTTTTCTGCGCCCTTTTGTCATCTACGCTCGTTGTGACGATTCTGGCCTTCCTTTTTTACTTTACCGCCCCTGTGATTGTAGACGGCCGGATTACAGAGCTGTTCGGCATGGTGTGGAATCCGATTTCGGGCAACTTCGGAATTCTGCCGATGATGGTCGGCAGCCTTTGTGTCAGTTTCACGGCTCTGGCGATAGCCTATCCCCTTGCTGCAGGAATAAGCCTTTTTTGCAGCGGCGCTGGGCCAAAGGTGCTGACGGGAAAACTCGTCATACTCATCGAGTTCGCCACCTGCGTGCCCACGGTGGTTTATGCGTTTGTGTCTGCAATCCTGCTGGCGCCTTTGTTAAGAAGTTTTTTTGAGTATGGTTCAGGATTTTCATGGTTGGCTGCATCTCTGACTTTGAGCATCCTCATCATTCCCACCATAGTCCTCATGATCAATTCGAGTATGAAGGAGGTCAGCGCGACCGTCAGGCCCGTGGCATTGTCTCTTGGAATGACTCCTATACAGTCCCTCACGTGGGTAGAAATTCCACAGGCATGGAAGGGATTTGTGGTCGGATTCGTCTTGGGGTCTGCTCGTGCAGTTGGCGATACAATGATTTCCTTGATGCTGGCAGGCAATGCCGCTCAATTCCCCGGTTCCGTACTCGACTCCGTTAGAACCTTGACCGCACATATTGCTCTGGTTGTTGCGACCGACCCAAACAGTTTGGCGTATCAGTCAATCTTTCTGAGCGGATTGATATTGTTCCTCATCTCGGCTCTCACCAATCTCGGCCTGAGATTTGTCGTGAGATCAATCAAGTGAGTCCCGGTTGCCGTCTTTCCACAAGATTGTCGAATCTTTTCTGAATATTTTCGCATGGTTTTCAACCCTGTGCGTCATGGTCTGTTTTGGGGTTTATTTCTCTTACATGGCGATGCGTGGGTTGCCGAACATCAATATGTCATTATTCTTTGGCGATGTGGCCCCTTTGATGGCCTTGACCGGTAGGGTCCCTGTGTGGGATGGAATTTGGCCCTCGATCGTGGGCACGTTCTTCCTGGTGGTAATCGCCGCCCTCCTGGCTATTCCTACCGGAATCATGGCCGGAATATACATGTCCGAGTATTCCTCTGAATACTTTAGGGACACGGCGAATGCACTAATCGATCTGCTGGCCGGGATGCCTTCCATCGTCATGGGGCTCTTTGGATTCACATTCATCCTTTTTCTGAAAAGAAGTTTGGCACCCTCGGCGAATGTCGGGCTGCTCCTTGCGTCAGCGTGCCTCGCAATACTCAGCCTTCCTTACATGATTAAGACAACACAACTTGCCCTCAATAACATTGACGAGCATAGAAGGTTGATTGGACCGACTTTGGGGTTTAGCAAACAGCAGAATATTTTCCACGTATTGCTTCCGGCATCCAGTCGCGAAATATTGAATGGAGTAATCCTAACCATAGGAAGGTCCGAAGAGGATACCGCAGTCATATTGCTCACCGGCGTAGTAGCCAATGCAGGTATTCCAAGCGGCGTCACTGATAAGTTTGAGGCGCTCCCTTTCTTTATTTACTACACGGCATCCGAGCACAGGACGTTGGACGAGTTGGATAAAGGGTTTGGGGCAGCGCTGGTTCTGCTGGGAGTTGCGGCGTTGTTATTTGTCATTTCCAAGTTGGTAGAGAGAACTGTCACGAAGGCAAGGCGGTGACCAGGATGATTTGTCGTAAAACCTGCGGGAGCCTTCGATCTGTTGGCGTGAGGTTTCATGACCACCAGGTACTAAATGACATCAGTTTGGAGATTGAAGCAAATGCCATTACGGTGCTGATCGGACGATCCGGCTCCGGCAAGACCACGTTCTTGCGGATCCTCAACAGGTTGAATGAGCTTTTCGAGAATTGTCACACCGCCGGTCAAATCATTCTCGAGATTCGAGGCCGTTCTCTCGACATTTACGATTCGCGCATCCAGGTAGAGTTGCTCCGGCGCAAAGTAGGAATGGTGTTTCAAAATCCCAACCTTCTGCCTCTGAGTATCTATCGCAACATTGCCATGCCGCTCAGAATCGTTACCGGAGCA
>JAUPKT010000295.1 GCA_030837305.1 Thermodesulfobacteriota bacterium | reverse complement strand
TCCTCCGCAAGAGGTTCCAATTCAAGGTGAGCATGTGCGTCAATAAGGCATAAGTCGGCAACCTTCAATTTGCTTCTCATGTCAATGCAGATACTTACGGGCTGGATCTATCGTTATTCGAGACAAGATCGTGCGAATGACCTCGGGTTCGATGACGCTCATCTGGGTCTGAGAATCTATCTTACTCTCGATGAATGAGACCAGCGCTTCAAAATCACTCTGGGACACGACAGGAAAACGGTCTGGGGAATCGCCCCCGACGTAATCCAAAGCAGTGAAGTTCCCGGTATGCGGATCGACTTCCCCTGATATCTGAATCACTTCAACATTGTTTCCCAGCGCGTATCTCCCGATGATGGCCAGCCCCCTTGAAGCAGAAAAATAGAGTATGGCTACTTTGTATATTCCTGAAGATTGGAAAAGCTCGAAAGGGTTCATACTCTTTTCTTATGTGATAGATTTGAGCCGCTATCAAAAAGCCGGGCATTCACGGATGTGCATGACTCGAATCTAACAACGGCACAAGCCAAAGTCAATGAAGGCCGTTTCGATCCCATCGGCGATTTTTTTCGTTGGTGAGTTCATTTGTTGACCAATTTACTATAATATCTGTTTATATTATGCATGTAAGCCTTCGACACAGGTACGCTGCCAGCGTATAAGTACAGCAGAGAAGTTTCACCAGATGGGCGCTCATTTGAAAAAGTTTTCTTACTTCGCCCAAGCCTCCCTCGAGAGTTTACTGCGGAACGGACCGCAGACGGAATAGCGGCGACAATCGTATTCTGAGATACACGAGCTGCTTGGAAACAGCAGCTATTAAGGCAAAACCTCGATAACGAATTTTTACGTATCACCATTTCTTCCGCAATTTGTAGTCTAGGTGCTTCATGAACTCGGAGAGGGTTGGAGGTAGCTATGAAGAAAATCCGTGCTGGGCGTTGGGGAAAGAACATCGTGCATGCCCTCGAAACACATCCGGAAGCCTACACTCATGAAGAAGCCTTTCCGTCACCAACACATTTTTCAGACGATGTCGTCGCGGTCATGAGTGGGAAAGGTTTCTTGCAGTTCGAGGAAGATTTCGATTTTGTTCCCATGATAGCGGAATACGTCCGGCAGATTCAGGCCAAATACTGCTGTGGAAAATGCATTACCGGAATAAAGGGGTCCAAACTTATCTTGGCGACGCTGGACCGTATTATGGATGGCAAAGGCGGAGCAGGTGACTTGGCCATACTCATGAACATGGCGGATGTGCTCAATGATGCGGCGAAGTGTTCAGTTTGTCAGAGTGCAGGAGAATTGCTCGCCGACGGTCTGACGTATTACCGCGACCATTTTGAGAAGGCCCTGGAAAAAGGAGTGGCCGAAAAGCCGGTCGCCTATCTTGGCAGCATCTCCGCACCGTGCATGAATGCTTGTCCTTGTAGGATTGACATCCCAGGCTATGTCGAGATGCTGCAGGAATTGAGATATGCTGAGGCGCTGGCCATCATTCGTGAGGAGATGCCTTTCCCCGGCATCACAGGGAGAATTTGTCCGGCACCGTGCGAAAAAGCATGCAGCATAGCCAATATGGGTGATGAGGCTATTCCAATACGGACTCTCAAGAGAGTGGCTGCGGATTACGAGCATATTCACCACATTGAGCCTCCCCTGGAAAAAATAGACCTTACCGGCGCGGCCGTTGCCATTATTGGGGCAGGGCCTGCCGGGCTTTCAGCAGCATACTACCTCAACAGGCTCGGTCACATCGTCACGGTTTATGAAGATCTCCCCAATTCGGGAGGCATGGTGGCCGTAGGTATTCCACCCTATCGTCAGCCTCGCGACGTCATGAATAGAGAAATTGATATCTTGCGTAATTTAGGGATCTTGGTTGATCACGGAAGATTAGGTCGAGAATTTACCATCCATAGCCTTTTTGAAAAAGGATTTAAGGCCGTATTATTGGCGGTAGGCTCACACAAATCCACGTCGCTTGGTCTGAATGGAGAAGAAGAGCACAGAGAAGGATTTATCTCTGGGGGGATAGATTTTCTCAGGGATATAAACCTGGGCAGGGAAGTGTCTCTAGGAGATCACACAGTCATTGTGGGAGGGGGCAACACAGCCATTGACTGTGCCCGGACATGCATCAGAATGGGGGCTTCAAAGGTTTCGGTGATCTATCGACGCTCCATGGAAGAAATGCCCGCCGACCCCATGGAAGTCGAAGACGCTCGCGAGGAGGGTGTGGAATTCCATTTTCTTACCCAGCCCGTGGCAATTCTTCACCACCAGGGAAAGGTTTGTGGTTTGAGGTGCATCAGGATGGAGCTGGCGGAGTCTGACAAGAGCGGCAGGCGACGTCCCGTGCCCATCGAGGGTTCTGATTTTGATTTTCTTGCAGACACCGTCATTCCGGCCATTGGTCAAAGTTCGAATCTGAGTTTTCTGTCCCCGGAAGATGGTGTGGAAATTACGCGGAGAGAAACCATCAAGGTGGATCCGCACACAATGATGACCTCTCGGCCGGGTCTTTTTGCGGCAGGCGACGCAGTGAGCGGCCCATTAACCGTAGTGCACGCGATTGCAGGGGGAAAACGAGCAGCAAAGATGATGCACCGCTATCTCGTTGACGGCACGTGCAGCCGCTCCGGAACCGAATGGATGGAAGACCTCATTGCAGAAATAGAACGTGATCACGGCACACTGGTGACAGCTCGTACACCAGGGCGCACTCCAAGTCAGTCTGTGCGATCCAAACTGGACATTCAGGAGAGAATCTCAAGTTTTCGCGAAGTGGATTCGGGACTAACTCAGAAGAGTTCTTTCATAGAAGCGAGTCGTTGTTTGAGATGCTTCCATCTCATCTTGTGTGCATTGAAGGATTCAAGCGCCCAAAGACCCCGAGGGCACAATTCATCCGATCAAAGGAGTGAGGACTGAATCATGCCGGTTCTGTTCATTGACGGAGTTGAAGTAACGGCGGCCGAAGGGATGACAATCCTTGAAGCGGCAAAAGAAGCAGGAATATGGATCCCCACCCTTTGCTATTATCCGAAGACAAGCCCCTCGGATTCATGCCGGATGTGTGTGGTTGAAATAGAGGGAATTGAGCGACCCATGACGTCCTGTAACACTGTGGCCGGCGACGGGATGATAATCAGGACCGACACACCCCGGATTCAAAAGATTCGGGAAGAGGTTATGAAGCTCGTGCTGATGGATCATCCCTTAGAATGCCCGATATGCCCTGCTGCAGGTGAATGCGAAATACAAACTCTCACCCACCGGTTGGGACTTGCAGACCAGGGCTACGAGATGGAAAGAAAGAAATGGCCCATTGTGCGAAATTGGCCTCTCATCCAATATAATCCGAACCTCTGTATAACATGCCTGCGATGTGTAAAAGTGTGTCATGAGGTAGTGGGTGCAAGCGCGCTGGTTCTTGAGGACGTCGGATACAACGCAAGAATAAACACGCGAGATGGCGGGCCGTTGCATTGCGATTTCTGCGGTGAGTGCGTCGAGGCTTGTCCTACGGGAGCAATGACCTATAAAGAGTTCAAGGGATGGGCCCGGTCCTGGGAACTGAGAAAGACTCCCACCATTTGTCCCTTGTGCTCGGCCGGCTGTAGACTGGAGATGAATACCAAGGGAAACGACATTATGCGGATAACCACGGACCCCAAATCGCATAACCGAGGCACGTTATGTGTGGGGGGCCGGTTTGCCTATGATCTTATCCAAGACCCATCTCGCCTCACAGCACCCTCTATCAGAGAAAACGGCACTTTTAGGCCTGTTTTTTGGGACCAGGCAATATCAGTGGTGGCGAACACGTTTCAACGCATAATCAAAGAATCCGGCCCTGATAGTATTGCCGGATTAGCTTCTCCCAGATTGTCGAACGAAGATTGCTACGCGTTTCAGAAGTTCTTTCGTGTGGTCATAGGGTCAAATAACATCGATAGCGAAGCCCGTTTCAGCCTCCTTCGCGTCCAGAGAGCATTCGAAATAACGTCTGGGTCTCCCACCATCAGGAATTCCTTGAAAAGTCTCCTCGCCGCAGACGTTGTAATGATCATCGGAACCGACCCTGTGGAAGAAACGCCAGCGATCGGCTGGAAAATAAAATTGACGGCTCGGAAATACGACAAAAGCGTTATCGTGGTGAACCCTTGTGAGACGAGCCTCGACCAATTTGCGCGTCTGAGGTTAAGGATAAGACCATATTCTGATAGTGAATTGCTCCTCGGACTGATGAAGGTCATTCTCGATGAGAACCTCTGGGACAGGAAGTTTGTGAGAGACAGGACCGTTAACTTCCTGCCCATGAAGAACCTCGTTGATAAGATCTCCATGAATGGGATACTTCGTCGAACCGGGATGACACTTGACGCTGTTCAGAATGCGGCGCGCCTGCTGGCGGAGGCCCCTAACGCTGCCATCATCCTCGGCGGGGACGTGATTCTTCACGAGAATGGCTTCCAGTGTATCATGAACGCTATCAACCTCGCCTTTCTTACCGGAAATATCGGTTCGGAAACAGGCGGGGTTTATCCTATAGTAGAAAAAGGCAACATACTGGGATTGTGTGAAATGGGCGTGCTCCCGGAATATATGCCTGGGTATCAGGATCTGGCCCTCGTAAGATCACTTTTTGAAAAGAAATGGGGCAAGACTCTCCCTTATGGAAAAGGGAGGACGACCAACGAAATAGCAGCAGGCATAGAAACCGGCGAAATTCGTGGGCTCTATTTGGTCGGTGCCGAACCTTTGACCGACTATCCAAATGCGGCTCGTTGGAAATCCGCACTCGAAAAATGTGAATTCCTGGTCGTACAAAACATTTTTCCGTCTCCTACGTCCCTCATGGCCCATTGTATCCTGCCGGCCGCCTCGTTTGCAGAAAAAGATGGGACAATGACCAACATCGAACACCGCCTGCAACGGATCCGTCAGGCTGTACCGCCCCTTGAACCGACCATGCCTGACTGGTCCATTTTACAATCAATATCAGATGCAATGGGATTTTCTATGGGGTATTATCATGTAGAGGATGTTTTCCGAGATATGTGCGAAACCATACCCTCATATAAGGGGCTCTCTTTCCAGAAGTTACCCGATGATGGCGTGCTGCCGGTATCCCGCAAGGAAGCGCGGAATGTTGTGCAGGCAAGACCTTTTTCGTTTGCCCCTGTCCGGACTTGGGAAGAATCTGATGCGCTCGTACAAGACTACCCATTTGAACTCATGGCGACCAACTCAATGTATCACTTCGGCTCGGTCACCACACATTCAAGAAACCTGCTGCAACTCTGTCCAAGAGGTTATATCGAAATGAACCGAGAAGATGCTTTAGCCATGGGGCTCTCAGAAGGAGACCTGGTGCGGGCGGAATCTCCTCGTGGTTTCATCGACGCGCAGGTAGTCTTATCTGACCGTTTTTCTCCGGGTCTTGTTCTAGCGCCGATTAACTTTCCGGAGTTGGGCGTATACTCTCTGTTTGAGGAAAATACGAATGTCTGCCGTGTGAAGCTGTCGGCCCAGGGGGAAAGATGCTCGGCGTGAAACGTGAATTTATGTAATCTGCATGTGAGACAACGTTTATAATTGAGGGTAAACAAGGAGGAAGCCATGAATTTCAGCGGGAAGCCTAAGGCCTCGATTCTTGTGATCGATGACGAACAGATCGTACATGAGAGTGTGAGACGAATTCTGGAAGATGAGGGACACCAGGTTCACGGAGCCATGAGAGTAGACCAGGCACTGGATTTGCTCAACACCGCTTCATACGATCTCGTGCTGACGGACCTCATG
>JAUPKT010000294.1 GCA_030837305.1 Thermodesulfobacteriota bacterium | reverse complement strand
GAGCGGGTCGAACTCAAAATCCTTTATGAAACCTCCGATTCTTGTGTATGTCTTGTCCGCCTTGAACCGATCCGGGTCATAATAGTCTGAAACGCTTCTCCACCGCTCCTCAGGTACCTCACATATGCCGCTCCTACCCGCTAAGATCTGCTCCCAGAAGGCATCAGGGCCAGAAGATCCCGGAAATCTCAAACCGATTCCAACTACCGCTATAGGCTCCTTGGGGTGCATGCAGTCCGTCGTGTTTTTTTGGTCTTTTTGTCCGTCTGCATTTGTCTCGGCTAAATGCGACTGGATATTGGCCTCAAAAATTGCCTTTCCATTCACTACGATATCGTGATTGATCTCATAGAGGGTTTTGGGTTCATTCAAAAGGCAGACAGCCTGTCCCATAAGGAACAAGCCCTTCTCGAGTTGTTCCTCCGATTTCAATTCACAAAACACCGGGCAGTCGGAGGTTGAAGTTGCGGGATCTATGGCACAACCCTTGGAAGCCAGCCTGAGAGCGCCCAGATTGTCTTTCTCATACAGTTCTTTGCGTACTTGAAGGGATACCCCCTCTTTGATTCGCTCCTGCTCCCTTGAAATGAGTTGAGATGCCATGGGAGAGCAAGCAGCCCGCGCTCTTGTGTTGACAGTCCGGCCTAAAACCAGAGTTTTATCACTTTCCAGTACGAGCTTTTGATAAAGAGCTGTTATTGCTCCAGTGGAAACCGCTTCACGCGATGTGAGGTATGCAGTGCCAATTTGCAACCCCGCGCTTAGTCCTTCGGCGACAACATCACCTATCATACCTCCCACGAATGCCGCGGCGATGGGAGAGCCGACTCCGCCGGCAAGAAGTATTACCAAGTCATCCAATCTCATTCCTTTTTGCCTCTCAGCCGCTAGTGCATTGAGACATGAAGTCCATAGATTGAGACTGCTCAAGAGTCCGATATGCCCACCTGATTCGCATCCCTCCAACACGAAGTGTTTCAGACCAGCTCTCAGGGCATCAAGCAGGACACCTTGGGAGGGGCAGTGGAGATAGCAAACAGTTCCCTGCCCTTCAATTCTTTGGGCTAGCTCAACGCTCCCCGCGGCAAGGATGCAGAACCTCGGTGGATTGTGGCTCATAATTGCCAGGTGCTTTTCGTAGCAACTCCGATTAACATCTAGTCCTATGAGGCCTACGCCAAAATTTCCGTCTGTCTGGGTGGCAGCCTCGTGAATCCCACTTCCGGCTATTGGTTCCGGCATATTACCGAGAGCCAAGAACGGAAGTGCACCTGAACCCGCAACGGAGCGAAGGAAAGATGGCGTATCGCTCACATGGGCCATGGGACCCTGGACAATGGGAAATCTCGTGCCATGCAATTTACAGATCCGTGAATTCTCATCAAAAGGCCATGCCCGAGGAGATTGACGCATGCTCGAGGCGAATTCGTGCACTATGTTGGCGGCAGAAGCTAACGCCTCTATGGCGTCGCTTTCAATGAGAAGGTCATCGGAAAAGGGCAAGAGGCACAAGGAGGTATCCAATGCTGATGGCGAGGCTTCAAGAGCCTCTCGAAGTTGGTCTTCATATTCTCGGCATTCCGAGACATCCAGCTCGCATTCAAAATTCATGAATCGTCTTACAGCCTGGGTAGCAACTCGTGAATAGACCCTGAGCTGTTTTCCTGATCTTTCGCCCAGTACTGCAGTGGATGGTGCTTTAAGTGACCTTAAGAAATTTTTTAAGGACTCCTCGATTCGCGAATTCTTGGACAACCACAGATGAACATCGAGAACCACCCCATTGCCTCCGGCAGCCACGACGCCGGCCGATGATCTCAGGCTTACGCCACCTTGTAGAAAGACCGGCAAGCTACTTGCTTTGACGACCTCCTGAAAGAGCACAAAGGCAGTGGTGGGACTTACCCAGCCCGGCCCTTCGTAGGCTCGAGCAATTAAACCGCTCGCACCTAGTTTCTCAGCCACCATGGCGTCATTCCTCGAGCCCACCTCTACAAAAACAGGGACGTGGAACTTTGCCAATTCCCCATCTTCTAACAACGTTAGTCGTGATATTTCTTCATAAGGTATTACGATGAGGCGTAGATCAGGATCGATTACCATTTGTTTGAGGCTCTGGACCAATATGCGTATGCCGTGGTGCACGCCTTTCTTGACAACAAAATCAGCTGGCCCGGCAGTGACATGATCGACCACGCCTAAACCACCGTTCAGAAAGACCTCTTCAATAAGTCCTTGATCAGGATTGATGGGGGGATTTACGAAGATAACCTGTGATTCCAAATTCATCTCACGCTTCTCTCTCATGATATGAGCCTCAACTCATTGAATTCCTCACCAAGGTCAGACTGAACGACAAAGCCATAGAAGAGAACTTCCTTCACCGTGTCTATTTCGTCGAGGAGCCTTGCTTCGGCACCATCCAAGAGCCATTTCTGAATAACTCCATTTAAGAAACCAATGATCCCAAAAAAAACGGTGAAATAATTCATTTGCTTGAGACGACCATCTCGTGAAGCTTTCCAGCACCGTCTCTTCAGGGCGGGAAATGCTAAGAGAAGTTCGTTGATGAACTTTTCAGAGAATTCTTTGCCGAAGTCTTTATGTTCCTGGGTTATTACTTTAAAGAAGGCCGAATTGTTTTCGAAAAAACTCAGATAAAGAATTATCACTCCTTCTATTAATTCGAGAATGTCCTTTTTTTGTGCCAGATCCTTGCGGGCCATCTCCACGAATTCGCCGATGGTATCTTCCTTCAACGCACTAAATAGCCCCTCTTTTGAATTGAAATATTTGTAGAAAGTTCCTTTGGCTACTCCGGCCCTATCCGTAATGGAATCGACTGTGGTGGCATGATAGCCTCGTTCGGAAAACTCGTCCAAGGCGGCTTTCATGATCTTGGAGCGAGCGTCTTTGTGTTTTCTCCTTTTTGTCGGCTCAGAGTCGAACGGTTTTTTGAGATTTTGAAAGAGGAGTTCTTCGAGGATGCTTTCCCGAGACAATTTTCTTTCCGTCGCGAGATCCAGGATACTTCTGTAGACTGCCCTGAGAAGAGTGCCTGAGAAGATCGGTGATGAGGCGAGAGCCTCGGTAGTTTTCTCGGCGAAGAGCAGGATGATTTCTTCTTGGGAGGTTGTTTCCTCTGAGTTATTGTTGAGGAGTTCCTGGAGGATGTCCATGAGCGCCGGGATGAGGAATGCATCTTTATGGATTTT
>JAUPKT010000293.1 GCA_030837305.1 Thermodesulfobacteriota bacterium | reverse complement strand
ATGAGTTACATAGTTTGCGACGGCATAGCGAAAGAGTTCGGTCACGGAGACGGTAAGGTGGCCGCGGTCAAGCACATAGATCTCTCCATAGCTCAGGGAGAGTTCATATCCATCATGGGAGAGTCAGGAGCAGGCAAGAGTACGCTTCTATCCATGCTTGGCGGCCTGCTGGGCCCGACAAGGGGCAAGGTCCTCATCGGGGACATCGACATTTATGGCCTCAAGAGAGACAAACTGGCTGATTTTAGGAGAGAGTTCATGGGGTTCATCTTTCAGTCCTTTCAGCTCGTGCCGTACTTGAGCGTCGTGGAAAATGTCCAGTTACCCCTTGCGGTGACCCATCACAGCGAATCCCATAAACTGTCATTGGCCATGGCTGCTCTGGAAAGAGTCGGGCTTACGAACAAGGCTGCAAGGCTCCCCAATCAGATTTCCGGTGGTGAACAGGAACGGGTGGCAATCGCACGGGCAGTGGTGAACGAGCCCCCCATTCTTTTTGCCGATGAACCGACAGGGAATCTTGACTCACGCAATTCAGCAGAAGTAATGAATCTCCTCAAGAGACTCAATTCCGAGGGTCAGACCATCGTCATGGTGACTCACAGTAGGCTAAATGCCGAATATGCAGACCGCATCGTGGAGGTGGCCGACGGCGTCCTCAAGGAGACACCGGTCAGTGTTCCACAGTTCGTGGAATCTGTAGTAGGAACTCGAGTTGTCGCTCAAGCTGCTTCTTCTTAGGATCCGGTATCGACAAGAGCACGGTCGGCATGCCATAGGGTGTTCCGACCGTGATGACTAGCGATGGATCCTGCCTGAGAGATTGCCATGGAAAAGAGAACCGTTGATGAGGCAACCCCTGGTACGCGAGTGAAAATCATCGCACTCGTGGCATTGATTTCTGTCGCGTTCGCACTTGGGTATTTCCTTTCAGGTGTGAAGGGCATACCAAAGACTGACACCCCTATCACAAAAAGCCAGGAGAGTTCCGCTCATCAAAGGACGACGGGGGGTCCTCCCGGGGTCCCCAAGAAACAGGAGCAGTGGACCTGCTCCATGCATCCCCAGATTCGACTGCCCAACCCGGGCAAGTGCCCCATTTGCTATATGGATCTCATTCCGTTGGAAACGGGTGGTGATGACCATTCTCATGCCGCGTCTTCTACCTTCACCATGTCCGACACGGCCAAGACTTTAGCTCAAGTGCAGACCGCAGAGGTGAAACGGGAAAGGGCCAAAGTCCTCGTGCGGATGCTGGGAATGGTTGCTGAGGATGAGACGAGAGTGGCAGTATTGACTTCCCGAGTGGATGGTCGGCTCGACGAGATATATGTCAACTTTACGGGGGTCCAGGTCACCAAGGGAGACCCCATGGTGAAAATATGGAGTCCCACGCTCATCAAGAACCAGGTTGAACTTTTTGAGACCATGCGGCAGGGGGAACCCGCAGAGTCCGTTATAAAGGGAGGGGAGGAGAGGCTCATTCAATCGGGTTTAACCCGAGAACAAATCGAGGAAATTAAGGAAAAGAAAAAGCCCATCCTTTATGTGACCTTGAGAGCCCCCATTAGTGGAACGGTCATGAAAAAGAACGCGGTCCTTGGACAGTTCGTGAAGGAAGGGACCGAGATGTATATCGTAAATGATCTGTCACGCGTCTGGATTAGGCTCGACGCCTACGAGACGGACATACCCTGGATACGGTACGGCCAGGACGTTACCTTCACAGTACCGGCATTTCCAGGTCGGAAATTCTCCGGAAAAGTCTTATTCATTGACCCTATCCTTGATACTAGGACCAGAACCGTGAAGGTTCGGGTGGAAGCTCCGAACCCTGACAATGAATTGAAACCCGGAATGTTTGTCACGGCAGAGCTGGAGTCGGAGATCAACCAGTCGGGCAAGGTGATGAAGCAAGAGTGGGCGGGGAAGTACATCTGTCCTGTGCATCCCAAGGACGAGGCGAGCCCTACGCCCGGGACCTGTCCGGAGAGCAACATGGCATTGAGGCCTGCCACGTCATACGGTTATGCAGATGAGGCTGAAACAGTGCCCCCTCTGGTCGTTCCGGCTTCAGCTCCTCTCATCACAGGGAAAAGGGCAATCGTGTACGTAGAGGTTCCGGGCACGGACCGCCCGACCTATTCGCCCCGGGAGGTCGTACTAGGACCGAGAGCCGGCGACAACTACGTGGTCTATCAGGGCTTGAAGGAGGGGGAGAGAGTGGTCGGCAAAGGAGCATTCAAGATAGATAGTGCCATGCAGATCCTTGCCAGACCCAGCATGATGAGCCCGCCGCAGACCCCGGGAAGCCAGAGCCCCTCGGAAAAGCAGGAAGAGCTGGTAAAGCGTCTGAACGCCCCACGCGATTTCTTGTCGTCGTTGACGCCCCTTGTCACCGAATATCTGGCCTTGAAAGAAGCTCTGGTCGAGGAGGACGGATCTCTGGCAGAAAAGTCTGCCAAGACATTCCTCGACCTCATGGCGGAAGTGCCCGAGGCCAAGCTGGACGTGACATCCTCGGGAAAGTGGAAGAAACTTTCTCAGGACCTGAAAAATGGCGCCAACGACATCCTGGTGACGGGGGAGATACAGGATCGTCGAAGGGCATTTGATCAGTTCTCAGAAGCATTTGTAAGGATCCTGATGACATTTCGTCACGGGTTCAAGCATGATTTGTTCGTGTTTTTTTGCCCCACAGCCTTTAATGGGCACGGTGCGTATTGGATCGAAGCAGATGAAAACAGACGCAACCCCTATTTCGGACGAACGCCCCACAAAGGCCAGGATATGCTGACATGCGGCGAACTGGTGGAACGGATTCCTCCTGATATCCTAGAGTCTGAGTTGCACAAAAACCCACCTGACGAGGCAACGAAATCTCTGCATCCGACAGAACCTGATCCCGAGTCGGGACGGAGTGGAGGACACGGTGTATCCCATTAGTGGAAAAGCGGTATCAAGTCTTTCTGAGCGGCCGTCTTCGATCTTTTCACGGGTGATACGATTCTGGGTCCAACAAAAGCTGTTTATGGCAATTCTGCTCATCGTGACGATCGGCTACGGATTGTCGGCGGCGCCTTTTGACTGGGAGATCTCGTGGCTGCCACGGAACCCGGTACCTGTGGACGCAATTCCGGACATTGGGGAAAATCAGCAGATTGTGTTCACAACCTGGGAAGGCCGTTCACCGAAAGACATTGAAGATCAGATCACCTATCCGCTGACTGTTTCCCTCCTGGGTATTCCAGGGGTAAAGGCGATCCGCAGCAATTCTTTCTTGGGCTTTTCAACCATTTACATAATCTTCAACGAAGACATCGAGTTTTATTGGTCCAGATCCCGCATACTCGAGAAGCTCAACTCGTTGCCTTCGGGAACCCTTCCCCCGGGGGTTCAGCCCTCCCTCGGACCAGACGCAACCGCATTGGGCCAGGTCTTTTGGTACACCGTGGAGGGTGAAGGATTCGGTCTGGACGAACTCAGGACCATTCAAGATTTCTACGTTCGATATCAGCTTCTGTCCGCGGGGGGCGTCAGCGAGGTCGCCTCCATTGGGGGTTATGTCAAGGAATATCAGATCGACGTGAATCCCGAGGCCATGCGTGCCCATGCGATAACACTTCCGGAGATATTAAGCGCTGTCAGGGGTTCAAACCTGGATGTAGGCGCTGGCACCATCGAGGTCAATCGCGTCGAATACACCATCAGAGGGCTTGGTTTCTTGCGGACGGTGGAGGATCTTGCCGGCAGCGTCATTAAGACAAACAATAATGTTCCCCTTCTGATCAGGGACGTTGCCACGGTTTCCCTTGGCCCGGAAGTGAGAAGGGGTGCGCTTGATAAAGAAGGTGCAGAGGTCGTTGGCGGCGTCGTGGTGGTGCGGTTTGGGGAAAACCCCCTCCAGGTGATCAAGAATGTGAAGAACAAAATTAAGCAATTAGCCCCTGGGATGCCGACAAAAACTCTCCCCGACGGAACAATCTCCCAGGTGCGGATCGTCCCGTTTTATGATCGCACCGAGCTGATTCATCAGACGTTGGATACTCTAAAGAGAGCTTTGAGCGAGGAGATTCTCGTAACCATTATCGTGGTTATTGTCATGATGAATCACCTTGCGGCCTCTGCTCTGATTTCCGCAGTCTTGCCCTTAGCGGTCCTTTTTACTTTCGTTGTCATGAAAATGGTGGGGATCGATGCCAACATTATGGCGCTGTCAGGGATAGCCATCGCAATCGGTGTCATGGTGGATATGGGAATCATCCTTTGTGAAAATATCCTTCGTCACATGGAAGAAGACCCACCGGGCAAGAGCACGCTGGATATCATTTCCGAATCCGTGGGAGAAGTGGGCGGAGCGGTCATTACATCCTCACTCACGACTATCATATCGTTTCTTCCGGTGTTTGCATTGACGGGTCCGGAAGGCAAGCTCTTTAAGCCGGTGGCTTTCACGAAGACCTTTGCTGTTGCTGCGTCCCTGCTCTTGGCCATCGCTCTGATACCTCCGCTGGCACACATGTTGTTCAGCAAGCGAAATCTAAGACGAAACACGCTCATCGCTGTGTACAGTATAATAGCGATGGTGGGAGTCTTTCTTGGCTTTTGGTGGTCTTGGTGGCTTGGTGTGCCGATGTTCGCGCTAGGTGTCATTAAATTGCTCTCAGGCTTCCTTCCACCAAAAACCAGGGATCTGACGCCCCGAATTCTCAACTTAGTCGCTCTGACCGTCGTGATACTCTTGCTGACCGATCATTGGCTGCCTTTAGGGCCTGAGCTGGGATTTGTTCGGAATTTGATTTTTGCATGTGGGATTGTCTTCGGGTTATTGGCCATAAGAAAGGTTCTCACTCATTTCTATCGTCCTTTCTTGAGATGGAGCCTGGATCACAAGGTCGCATTCCTCTTGATTCCGGGTTTTTTGGTGTTGTTTGGGGCCACGGTATGGCTCGGGTTTGACCGGGTATTTGGTTTTATTCCGTGGGTTGAGACCCGTATGTTGGGGGCCGGTCGGGCCATCTTAGAGACTCAAGATAAGAACGGCGAAGGTGCTCGCGTCGAGGATACGGGCAGTGGGTTCAGCCACGGGTCCGGTATCGTGCGATCAAGCCGATTGTGGTCGAAACTTTCCCATGCGTTTCCAGGGCTTGGCAAAGAGTTCATGCCTGACCTCGACGAAGGGGCTTTTCTGTTCATGCCCACCACCATGCCCCATGCCTCCATAGGTGAGGCCCTGGATGTGATCCAAAAACAGGATACCGCGATCAGGTCTATCCCTGAGGTTGAGTCGGTGGTGGGGAAGATCGGCCGGGCTGAGAGCGCTTTGGATCCTGCCCCTATTTCCATGAT
>JAUPKT010000292.1 GCA_030837305.1 Thermodesulfobacteriota bacterium | reverse complement strand
GAATTTATGAGACCGACCAGCAAAGCGGTTCCCCCATAAATGAGCGCAAACGATTCAAATTCGAGGCGGTGTACGGTTTTCAGATAAACCGCGAGGCCCGCTGTTCCACCCCTCAGGGGGAAAACAAGATTTCCCAGAAGCATCCCCATGGTCAGTGTCAAGCGCTCCAAAAGTCCTATGTGCAGCCCGAATTTGGCAAAAAACAATCCCAGTTGGTACCCGGTGAGGAAATAACTCACTAAGACGAAGCCGGCGGCGACCATGAGATAAGGGATGGAAACCGTCCGGAGAAAAGAGAATTCGTCCCGGTGGGACACAATGTAGTATGCACAAAGGGCAATGAACACCAGCACGAACAACGTGCTCAAAGCTGCTTTGAGGGTTTTCCCTTTTTCCAGACGTTCGTGAGAATGTGTTTGCGTCATGACCATCAAGTGTAACATACATTCTTACTTTTCCACGGCCATGAAATCACGTCGGTCGGCATCCAAGAAAGATGATGCCTTTCACGCATGGAAATTGCATGGAAATTGCTTGACACATAATAGGGCGATTGTTACAGTTAGCTTGTGCGGGCATAGCTCAGTTGGTAGAGTGCAAGCTTCCCAAGCTTGATGTCGCGGGTTCGAGCCCCGTTGCCCGCTCCAATGAGTGGTAAGTACCACCCGGGTCGTCGTCCCGGGTTTTTTATTATGAAGTGATCGTAGTCAAAAAAGGCCACATGCATCAGCAGCGTATCAAGCAATTGTGGAAGATGATTGAGCCGATATTAGAGCCAGAGGATTTGGAGCTGGTGGAAATCGAATACAGACCCCAAGGAGGTCGCTCGATCTTGAGATTGTACATTGACGGTCCCCATGGGGTAACCTTGGATGACTGCGTGCTCGTCAGTCGTCAGGTGGGGGCTCTTCTCGATATGGAAGACCCAATAAATCATCCGTACACCCTGGAGGTATCGTCACCTGGGATAAACAGAGTATTGCGACGGGAAAAAGATTTTCGTCATTTCGTGGGATCCCCCGTTGCGGTGAAAACACGGACGAAACTCAATGGTAAGAGAAATTTTGTGGGCATGCTTAGTGATGTTAAGGAGTCCAAGATAATAGTGGACGTTGATGGGAACCAAGTAGAAATCGAACTTGAGGAGGTAGACCGTGCAAGGCTCAACCTTCCGCCGGAGGAACTCTTTGGTCCGAAAGAAACGCGGAGGTGCCGTTAACATGGGGGATGCAACATGGGAAATCTGAATCGCACCATCGACCAGGTGGCCAAGGAGAAAGGCATAGCACGGGAAACACTTGTGGAGGCTTTAGAGGCAGCACTGGTTTCCGCCGCGCGCAAGAAGTATGGCAGCAAGGTTGAATTGGAAGCCCAATTCAGCGATGAGACCGGCGAGGTCGAGGTGTTCCTGTTCAAGGATGTTGTGGAAGACGTTCAAGATTCCATGACGGAGATCGATCTGGATTTTGCGAGGAAAGAACTCGATCCGGAAGCGGAGATAGGCGATCAACTCGGCGTGAAAATGGACACCGAAACCTTTGGAAGAATAGCAGCGCAGACAGCGAAACAGGTCATTATTCAAAAAGTCAAAGATGCAGAGCGCGAAAACATCTATGCGGAATATAAGGACAGGAAGGGAGACGTTGTCACCGGGATAGTGCAGCGTTTTGAAAAGCGCAACATCATTGTTAATCTTGGCCGTGCCGAGGCGGTATATCCCTTTCCAGAGCAGATTCCCAGAGAGACCTATCGTCAGGGAGACAGGATACGTGCGATCATTTTGGAGGTGAGACGCACTCAGAAGGATCCACAAATAATTTTGTCACGGGCCAATCCGACTTTTCTGGTGAAACTTTTCGAGCAGGAGGTTCCGGAAATTGCGGAGGGCATTGTTCGAATTATGTGTGCAGCCCGGGAACCCGGTCAGCGAGCAAAGATTGGGGTGAGATCTTCGGATGCGGATGTGGATCCTGTGGGCGCATGTGTGGGAATGAAAGGTTCCAGAGTTCAGGCCGTTGTCCAAGAGTTGCGAGGTGAAAAGATTGACATCATCCCGTGGAACGATGATCCGGCTCACTTTGTGTGCAACGCTCTACAACCGGCTGAAATTTCCAAGGTTATTATTGATCAGGACACCAACACTATGGAAGTGATCGTTGCTGATGATCAACTCTCTCTTGCCATTGGGAAGAAAGGCCAGAATGTTCGGCTGGCAGCGAAACTGACCGGCTGGAAAATCGATGTGAGGAGCGAGTCGAAGGAAGAGAAGATTACGGGGGAATCATTCGAGCGGCTTCTTTCCATAGAAGGAATGGATGAAGAGACAGCGACGATACTTTTTGACAATGGATACCGAAATCCCGAGGATATAGCAAATGCTTCCCTGGCGGAGTTGACCAGCTTCATGGGGATTACGGAAGAAAAGGGTGCTCAGCTCCTTGAGGGAGCACAAAATTATCTTGCCGACTCTGTGGAGAGTTCAGAGGAAGAAGAGGCTGCCGCAGAATCTGCGGCGGACGAAGCCACGGAGGAGGAGCAGATTGCCTAGGGTGAGGATCTTTGAGCCTTCTCGTGTTTTATCGGTGTGCTTGGGTTCGGCTCCTCCGGCTTCGGAATTCGCTATGCGGGGCATCCATAATTGAGCCCCAAAGATGTACATGTTCCTGTACGCATGTGTTTAGGCTGCCGTGTGAGGAGGCCTGCGAGAGAGTTGATACGATTGGCTGTCGTAGGTGACGATGTGGTGGTATCAGACTGCAAAAATAAACCTCAGGGAAGAGGTTGTTATGCCTGCCCTGAGGAGGCCTGTGTAGACAATGCCCTGAAGCGAGGTCGGATCGAGAGGGCCTTGCGTAAGCAATTTCTCGTTATACCCTCCACCGAGGTTGTGATGAGAGGTTTTTCACAGAAGGGGAGATCGGATGACTATGATGACCGTTGATGACCTGGCACGGGACTTGAAGGTCAGAAACGAGGATCTGCTGAAAGAACTCGCGATCCTGGGATATCACGTTGAAGGTCCGGAAAGCCCGTTGGAGACGGACGATCCGGCTGCCTTGAGGGCCCAACTCACGACAGTGTTACCGCATCGTGAAATTGTTGAGAAGAGGATCAAGCCCACCGTGATCAGGAGGCGAGTGAAGAATGCGCCTTCGGAAGTGGGGCACGAGGAAAAGGCACAAGAGACACCTCTTTCATCAGATTCTGAACAGGGTTTCGCACCGTCTCGAACCACCTCTGTGGCTGAACCGACCTCATCCGAGAAGGGCGAGTCCCCGAGGAGACCTCTTAAGAAAATCAAGAAGCCGCAGCCTGCTCGTATCATCGAGATGGCACCCCGGCCTCCGGTTGTTGTCGGAGACCCGGCGGACAAAGTGAGCGAACGGATGTCTCCCGAAGCTTCGGGGGCAAAAACGATCGACCAACCACAGCAGGGGGTTAGTTCTGAACCACTCGGGGAGGCAGCTTCTGTAAGGCGTCGTGCAGAGCCTGGGATTGCAGCGGAACCCCAGGATGAGGCTTTTATGGAAAGTGCCGGAGAGGGCGAACAGGACGATCAGACTTCTCAGGGTGCCGAGGACGACAGGCTCGCAAAGCGCAAGAAGAAAAAGGAGAAGAGACAGCAGCCTGCCCAGATTATAGGCCGTGTTGAACTCAAGAAAGAACCGGCAAGAATCGTACAGCCCGAGCGTGAGCCGGAGCCGGCTCGGCCGACGCCACCCCGGGTTGTGGAAAGGCCAAGGACGGTTGAGCGGGTCGACGTGACGCCGGGCTTTGTAATTGCGGACGTGAGTGAGGCTGAGGAGGCACAGAAGAGGAAAAAGAAGGAGAAGAAGACCCGCGTTCAGGTTGAAGAGCGCGTTGAAGACGACAAGCTGAAGGTGCGAAGGCGAAAAGAGGTGGTTCTTGGAACGGACTTGTACGACGAGCGATCGAGGCCGTTACGCCTGAAGGGACGGGGAAAGAAGGTAAGACAGAAGAAGACGGAGATTACCACCCCCAAGGCGATCAAACGCCGGATAAAACTTCCCGAAGCGGTCACTGTTTCAACCTTGGCTCACAAGATGAGTGTGAAGGCGTCGTAGGTCATTCAGCACCTTTTTACGATGGGCGTGACTGCGGCCATCAACGATCCCGTGGACTTTGATACTGCCACAATTGTAGCTTCAGAATTCGGGT
>JAUPKT010000291.1 GCA_030837305.1 Thermodesulfobacteriota bacterium | reverse complement strand
CCCTCACCGAGTCGGTCACGATCAGTCGGTGCGTGAACCCTTTTTCCTCGGCCAACTTCCGGACCAATGGGAACACCTTTTTTCGCCTGTCGTTCACGTAAACCGGCATGGCCGGAGGATCCCAATAGTCCTGCCCATGGAGAATCATTGGCGCAGCGGTACCGTAAGAGCCGTAGTAGTTCTGGCATGCATCCTGGAAGATCTCCTGAACGGTGCCGGCATTCCCCTCAGCGAAGATGACCCCGTGGGTCGCTATAGCGAGCAAACCTTCCTCACGAACGCTGTTCTCAAAATGCTTGGCAACATGCGTTGGAAAGAGATTTGGCGGCTCATGTCCATAAAACCACGTCGGAATACCAACGCTCTGGCACTTATATGCGTCGGATGGGTCGAGAGGATAATCACTGCGCACTTTCATTGCAGGTATCAACCACTCAACTGATTTGCCAGACTCGAATTGTTTGCAAGCTTCGAGTGTCTTGATGGCCGCACGTAGGTCGCTTGTAGGACGAGTGGCAAAATATGCGCCGAGATTCGTCGCCTCCATAGCCCCCGGCCCACCGCCCGAGACGAGCAGATATCCCTCGTTGGTGAGTTTCCAGGCAAGAAGGGCGACCTTTGTGTAAACAGCGTCATCATTCAAGGGCTCCCATTCTTCCTCGTCGCCCAATGCCTTGCTCACCGCAGCCGCCTTTATCTTCTCCATTCGGAGCATATCGTGGCCGCCCATGATTGCCACGATCCCCTTTTTCGCTCCCGGTTTCTGATCTCGTATTGGGGCCAATAACTCGTCCAGAGCGTCTGAAATTGCTGTGTCATGGAGCCGTCGGGCCAATATCGTGTCCACCGAGTCGTTGGTGTAGGGCTTTCTGTCCACGGGGTCAGCAAAAGCAAGATAGCTCAGCCAATCAACCGATTTCTCGTAAACGCATTTCGCCTCATAGAAATCCTCTGACTCGAACCTCCCCAAAAGCTCCTCTACTTGGTAGAGACGGCTTCGGTACGGATTGAAAGGCAACCAGGGGATTCGTGGAAATACCAGGCAACGCTGTTGAGGATCGAGTTGCATCTGGGAATCTGCTATGGCTTTTGCCAGTAGCGGACCGATGTCACAGCCCAGGAATTGGCATCCGTCAATGGCCACCTCGCTTAGCCTGTGATCCAGAGGTGTGAGATCTACACTCTGAATGATGACGTCGTTCCAGCTTCCGGAGGGGTCGTCAAGGCGCTGCAGTACTCGTGAAAAAGACTCTAGTTCGATCCGTATAGGATTTTTGTTGTTCTCATTCATTCTTATAGACTCCTTATCCAGCGCCAAAGATCACTTTCGAAGAGAAGGAATTACTTGAGCTGTTCGATTTCAGTGTCAAGCCACCAATGTTAGAAGTGGAAAAGGTCGTCAATAGTGAACCTCAATGTTTAAACTGCTTCTTGTTGTTGGTGGCGCCGGCGCACAAATGTAATTGTCGTTGACACTCGAGTGTCAATCCACATTTCTCGACAAACGTCGCTCGATTCGCTGATGCTTGATCAATCGTGATCGCCAGATTCTTCCCGTATCAGGTTGCCGCTGCCACCACGGACTTCGATGCGGTCCCCTACCCGGCGACGCTGCTCTTTCAGATTAATCTCAGTGACGCTCGGTCTCAAGCCTGGCCATGACAGCAGTTTTGTCGTCTATTACTTCAAGGCAACTCAAATTCTCGGAACCACAAAATGCGCCATCATTACTATATCCATTGTGATCCACGACGAACTGGTGGTTATGCCCCATTACTACGAGTTTGGGGGGGGTCTCGGAGGAGAGTATTTTGTCCGCATACCATTTAAGGTGTTCGAACGAAATTGGGTTCTGATTGAATTTGTCAATGTAAATACGAATGTGATTTCTAAGAATTTCAATATTCATTTTCGATGCTTTCATAATTCAACGTTTTGTATTCTGTTTATCCGTTTCTCAAAAAGATGCCGCTGAAGCTTCCTATTATTACCATAACCGTAACCCCAGTTGGCAAGAAACCCGATTTCTTTCCGTCGAATATTAAACCGCTTGAACCAGGACTCTAGGAACGCGTATGTTACCAGCTTTGGCCCCATAACGGATTATTTCTCACCAATGCAAGTTCTCCGAGAACGCCCGTACATTTTAGACCGCAAATTCTCTGACGGTGATAGGGGAATCGCCATCAGTCGATTGACTCCGTTCGCTACAATGTAAGAAGATGGAACTCGGCCTTAACAGTTTGCAGTTCGGACATGCTAGTATCAAAAGGCTCATTTCTAATGCTCTGAATCTCGAGCCATTCTTGTAAGAAAATATGCCATTCGGAAAGGTATAATCACAGGTCAGGCCCATGAATCAATTAATTCCTTGGAAATGCCATAGTTGTGGGAGAGCATTCGACACGTTACAGGGCGGTATCTGCAGAAAGTGCGGACGGCCGACATGTAGTCTTTGTTTCGGTATAGGAATCGTTCGGCAAATTGTACAACTAAAACTGCCACAATCACAGATTTGCCGGTCCTGTGCT
>JAUPKT010000290.1 GCA_030837305.1 Thermodesulfobacteriota bacterium | reverse complement strand
CGTCACTTCAAAATCCGCTATTACGCCATCTTTCATGGGACGTATGGCTTTGATGTTGTCCGGCGTTCGGCCAAGCATTTTCTTGGCGTCAGTGCCGACAGCGACAATTCTTGGTCCCCTCTTGAGGTCGGTTTTCACTGCAACCACAGACGGTTCCGACAGGACAACCCCCTGCCCCCGCACGTAAACGAGGGTATTGGCAGTTCCGAGGTCTATTGCCATATCATTGGAGAAGAATCCTGTGAGTGAATCAAGAAACATGGATAGGTAACCTTGATTGCGAAGCGATCTGAGGAGGCAAACCGTCAAATGGAACTTATCAGAAGCCCCAAATGGGATCAAGGGTTCCTTCTCAGTATGCTGTAATCACGCGTCAGGACAAGGCGGGCAATACATGTAGCCGACCCCGGCAACCGTGACGATCAATTCGGGTTTTGTGGAATCTTCTTCCAGTTTGTGTCGAAGATGCTGAATATGCACATCTATGACTCTGCTGTCGTCGTATATGCGTCCTTCGGGCCATACAGCGTTTCGAATTTCTTTCCTCGTCAAGGCCCTGTCCGGGTTCTGAACAAGCAGCATCAACAAATCGAACTCTCTTCTGGTAAGATCAATCTCCCTGCCCGACTTGACAATGTGTCGCTTGCCCGGGTCTATGGTCACGTCGCCGGATCTGATGATAGTTGAATGCGTTGATGCAAGGCCTGCACGTCTTAGACAAGCCCTTATTCTTGCTGCTAATTCCAGGTAATCAAAAGGTTTTACCAGATAGTCGTCTGCTCCACATTCAAGCCCGACAACTTTGTCACTGATTCTGTCCCTCGCGGTCAGTATGATGATGGGTACTTGTGAGCAGTTCCGTATGAAACGACAGACCTGAAGGCCATCGGTGTCAGGCAATGACAAATCCAGGATAACGAGAGCCGGAGAATCCGCGTGGAACGTCTTGAGCGCATCTTTGCCAGTGAAGACCGAAGTGACTCGATATCCGTCGATTTCAAGATTGTCTTTTAGAATGGTGCAAATGTCCGGGTCGTCATCCACCAACAAGATGTGATTGCGATTCATGAGCCGGTCCGAAAAGGAAGTGAAAAGATGAATGTGCTGCCCAATCCAAGTTGGCTCTCCAACCAGATTTTTCCTCCGTGCTTTTCGATGATACCCCTACAGATGGCCAGTCCTATACCGGCAGACCCTTCGTGCAGATGTCGTCCACAGTCATCAGGTATCTGAAAGAATTTTTCGAAGATCGCCGAGTGATATTTTGGGTCAATGCCAGGGCCGGAGTCTGAAACCGAGACGTGAACATCACCGTTGCAAGTCTTGGCATCTACCAATACCTGACCATGATCCGGGGAAAAACGTACTGCGTTGGACAGCAGATTTGTTAGTAATTGATAGATTCTGGCTTCATCAAAGAAGAATCTTAAGTCCTCTTTGATGTCACAAACCAGCATCAATTGCCTGGCTTCGGCCTCTACACGCTGGGAAGAAATGGACTGTCGAATTAAATCGGTCAGGGAACCATTTTTCATCTTCAAGTCAAATTGTCCGGCTTCAATCCTTGAGTAGTCAACAAAATCCAAGACGATTCTCATCAGGTGTTCCGTGTTTCTCTTGATGATGTCGAGGTACGCGGGCTCAACACAAAGGCCCTTCCGAGAAATGAGATCTGCGGCTCCTTTGATGCTGGTCAACGGCGTTCGTAATTCGTGAGAGATACTCGAAAAGAAATCTGTTTTAGCGTTATTAAGTCGTTGGAGATCTCTGTTTGCGGCTTCCAAATTTATATTAGTCTCGGAAAGGTCCTTGGTGGCTTCGGAAATTCTTCTCTCCAGCTCTTGATGGTGGTTGGACACCCTGACATTAAGGCTTGTGCAGAGATCAGAAATCTCTTTAAGCTCATCTCCCTTCGGACTTTGGATTTCGGCTATTTGTCCTTTCGTCAGGAGCGACAAGGCCGCGCGGATTTCCGATAGTCTCTTGAACACAAGGAACCGCGCAGCAAAGAAGAGGAATAGGAGGAGAGACATTCCCATAACGGTTCCGCCAGCCACAAGAAAAGTTTGGTTTCTTGCAACGGAGTTGATGGCTTTATCCATGGGAATGAACACGCTCAAACACCCTCCCACATCGCCTTCAACATAGCCTTGTTCAGAGTGGCATTTCAGGCAGCTCTCATTGACGAGAAGAGGGGCTGCATATCGGAGAACCGGTTGGCCATTGACGTTTTCTGATCTGAAGAAGCCTTCCTTCCCCTTGTCTCTGAACTGTTCCAAAGCCTCCACCTCGAACGTGTCTGGGGCATTCTCCGGATTGATCTGGGAGGAGTTTGTAATCCTAAAAGAATACAGACCGTCTTTTGAGGCCAACTCTGACAACTGCTTGGTCAGGATTGAAGGGGGCACATTGACGTACGCTCTTCCGTCTCTATCAATCACCTTTGGGCTCCCCCCCGGGTTCGTCACTGAATCTGTGATGTCTTCTGGAACGAGAACAGGACTCCTGAGTGATGCCCATAGCCTGGTGAGAACAATCTGTTTGTGCAAGATCACGGCTTGCTTTTCTAGTTGCTCTTTGATCAGCCGCTCCTGTTGGCCTGAGAACCACAAGAATATGGACGTGAAAATGAGAGTCACGGCCACGCCGGTTATGACGAGAAACTTGAAGGAAACCTTTTGAGCGAGAGCGGCAAAGTCTGGTCTTGACATGGGGCTACCAAGAAGAGGGTATAACCGGTTTTAGATAATGCATGCCGTTTGGGTTGACCTTTCTTGTAAAGAAAGTTTACCTTTTTTTAACATTATTTTACAGCACATTTACGCGATTTGTTGACAAAATGCCTCGCGGGGCTCAAAGCTCGGTACCTTCGTATCTCAGTCGGTACGCTGCCCTTTCAAGGTTTTCAGTTAGACCGACTATACACGTGAACGGCAACCATTCATTCATCAGTGTGGGAGTTGAAACATGAGAAGGGTTCTCTTCTTTGCGGCGCTCGCGTTGTTGGCGTGGCAAATGCCCGCTTTATCTGCTGTGAAGGTTGATCCAAAACTCTACGGGGCGCCGGAGGGGCAGGTTTGCATCAAATGCCATGAACTCAAGACACCCGGGCTCTATAAACTATGGCGGTCGGGACGTATGGGGCAAGCTGGTGTGAATTGTTACGACTGTCACCGGGCTGAGAGAAGGACGGATAAGACTCCTGACGACCCCGACGGATTCGATCACCGGGGTTTTTGGATAGCGACGATCGTATCGCCTAAGGATTGTTCGCGCTGTCACAAGCAGGAATTTGAACAGCAGCAGGCATCTCATCACGCAAAGGCTGCCGACATTTTGAACTCACAGGACAACTACCTCGGTTCAGTGGTTGGAGGGCCGGCAGCGGTTTCCACAGGGTGTCGACAGTGTCATGGCTCGAACGTAAAGGTACTTGCCAACGGCAGGCTGGATCCGTCGACGTGGCCAAACACGGGAATTGGGAGGATCAACCCTGACGGGACAAAGGGAAGCTGTGCCGCGTGTCACACGCGTCATCGTTTTTCGAGGGAACAGGCGAGGCGACCCGATGCTTGCGGAAAATGCCATCTGGGGCCGGATCATCCCCAGAGAGAGGTATACGAGGAATCAAAACACGGAATTCTTTACCAAGCATTTCGCGACAAAATGAACATGGATAACGTCGAATGGGTCGTGGGAGTGGATTACCAGGATGCTGCTACCTGCGCCACCTGCCACATGAGTGCAACACCGAACCAACCGGCGACGCATGAGGTTGGGGCACGGATTTCTTGGACGTTGAGACCGGCTGTATCGAAAAAGCTCACCCAGTGGAAGGAGCGGCGGGACCGCATGCAGGATGTGTGTCGGCAGTGTCACGGGGACTTCATGATCAACGCCTTTTATACACAGTTCGACGACCTCGTGGGCCTCTACAATGACAAGTTTGCGATACCTGCGACAAACGTGCGCCAAAAGCTCATTGATCAGGGTAAGATATCCAAGGCGGACTTCGACGATAAATTGGACTGGATTTATTACGAACTATGGCATCACGAGGGGAGACGGGCTCGACACGGGGCTGCCATGATGGGACCAGACTACGCCTGGTGGCATGGCATGTATGAAGTGGCCAAACACTTTTACCTCAATTTCATTCCAGAAGTAGAGAAGATCATGGGCGGAAAGGAACAGGCCGCTCCTATTCTCAACGAGTATGTCTATAAGAACCCGTTGCACCGGTGGTACAAGGAGGGCATGAGCAAGGAAGAACTCCAGAAGATCGAATCATACTACCAGCAGAGGTACGGCGGGAAAGAGGTCAAGTGACCGTTTGCTCAAGCGGTCTTGAAACAAGGGTCAATTCATGAAGCCAGGAAGATGGATATGCATCATTATAGCCGTTATCTTCACGGCTCTTGGAGCCTTTGTTGTTTGGGACTCGGAGTTTGTGTGTGCCCAGAATCGAGAATACGCTGATTTCATGAAGGAGATCGAAGCTCCGGACTCTGAGCAAGAATTCCCTGTACCACTGAGGCCTCTGTCGAAGACCATCACTCCATGTCGAGCCTGCCACGGACCGGAAAGGGATTTCCCGGTCAATTTCAGGCGCAAGGAGGACTTGTTGGTACATGCCAACATTCGCTTAAATCATGGGGGCATACGGCTCTGGTGTTTGGATTGTCATCATCCCGACAACAGAAACTACTTGCTCCCTTTGAGCGATGGTCAAGACATACCTTTTGAGCGTTCTTTCCTCTTGTGTGGGAAGTGTCACGGGACGATCTATCGGGATTGGAAGCATGGCATACACGGCAAAAGGACAGGTTCCTGGAATGGTCCTAAGAATTATTATTTGTGCGTCTCATGCCACGACCCCCATAATCCAAGGTTCAAACCTCTGTCCCCCATGCCTCCTCCCAAGAAACCTTGGACGCCGACCGAAGTTCAAGTTTTGCGTTAAGGGCTGCGGCGATGCAATACGACGACACAACTGACTCGGGTCATTTCCCGACAGACGCGCAACAAGATGGTGATAATAGTTCATCCGGGGCTCTTCGGTCGGGAGACCTCATTCAGAGAAGGACATTCTTGCGAGGGGCAGCGACAATTCTGGGAATGCTCGCTGTGAGCGCGTGTTCCTGGGAAGAGTTTGCACAGAACCAGTTTCAGAGGATGACCAAAGAGGATATCGAGCAGACCATTGAGCGTTTGCGAAATGAATATAGCAAGAAGTATGGCAAGGAATTCGTAGTGGGCGCAGAGGGACCCATTGATAATACGTTATTTGGGTATGCTCTTGACATTCAAAGGTGTATTGGTTGCCGGAGATGCGTTTATGCGTGCGTTGAAGAGAACAATCAGTCTCGGGACCCTCAAATCCAGTACATACGAGTGCTGAGGTTTCGAGATGGAGATATGGATCTTGAACACTCCACGATTTATTACGATCCTGATGAGGTGCCCGAAAAGGGATACTACTACATGCCGGTGCAGTGCCAGCACTGTGCAAACCCGCCTTGCACAAAAGTGTGCCCAGTGAGAGCGACGTGGACCGAGCCGGACGGTATAGTGGTCGTGGACTACAATTGGTGCATCGGCTGCCGCTACTGCATGGCGGCCTGCCCTTACATGGGTAGATGGTTTAATTTTGCGGATCCGGTCATCCCACCTGACCAGATCAATCCCGTCACGCATTATCTCGGCAACAGGCCGAGGATGAGGAACGTCGTAGAGAAATGCACCTTTTGTATTCAAAAGGTGCGGGTTGGGAAATATCCCGCGTGTGTGGAGGTCTGTCCTGTAGGGGCTCGAAAATTCGGCAACCTCTTGGATCCTGACAGCGAGATAAGCCGGATTATTCGTACTAAGAGAGTTTTTCGCTTGAAATCGGAGCTTAACACCCAGCCCAAATTTTACTATTTCTTTGCCACCTGATTGGTGAGGGCCTAGATGAGACATTTTTTAGTCCAAGCCGTGAAGAGGATTTTAGTTGGACCCCCGCTCTATTATGCTTGGGTCGGACTCTTGTTGATACTGGCCGGTCTTGGGATTGCAGCATACATCAAGCAGCTTCAGGTGGGCTTGATCGCCACGGGCATGACAAGCTATGTCTCCTGGGGTTTCTATTTGGGAAATTTCACCTTTCTTGTAGGCGTGGCGGCGGCGGCAGTCCTTCTTATAATCCCTGCATATTTATATGATTTCGGTCCGATAAAGGACATTGTTATTGTCGGCGAAATACTCGCCGTGAGCGCTTTGCTTATGTGCATGATGTTTGTCACGGCAGACCTTGGGCGACCCGACCGCCTGTGGCACCTCTTTCCCGGCCTTGGGATTCTTAACCTGCCCAGCTCGCTCCTCGCTTGGGACATCGTTGTACTCAACGGCTACTTGCTCTTGAATCTTCTTATTCCGGGATACATCATCTACAAGGCGTATAACGAAAAACCCGTCGATTATCGGTTCTTGTTGCCGTTCATTTTGTTGTCCATTCCGTGGGCCGTGAGCATCCACACGGTCACGGCGTTTATATACAATGGACTTGCCGCAAGACCGTTTTGGAATGCCTCGATATTGGCGCCCCGCTTTCTCGCTTCAGCTTTTTGTTCGGGCCCTGCCCTCATCATTCTTCTCTATCAGATAGTGCGGCACTACACGAATTTTCACGTTAAGGACGAGGCTCTTTTCAAGATCGCGGAGATGATCTCCATCGCCATGGCGCTCAATCTGTTTCTCTTGGGTGCAGAATTCTTCAAAGAGCTTTATTCGGATACTCATCATCTGTCCCCCTTGAAATATCTCTACGTGGGAATGGAGGGCAAGGGTCGTCTTGTACCATGGATCTGGACGGCATTCGCATTCAACGTCACGGCATTCCTGATATTCCTCCTCCCTTGGACTCGAAAATGTTTTTCTACTCTCAACCTTGGTTGCGTATTAGTCGTTGTCGGCATATGGATTGAAAAGGGGATGGGGCTGATCATTCCCGGTTTTATCCCAGCGCCTCTCGGAGAGGTGTGGGAGTATGTTCCCACTACGTTGGAAGTAATGGTCTCCGTGGGAATATGGGCAATAGGCCTGCTCATTTTGACCATCAACCTGAAGGTCATAGTGCCCATAGAAACTGGAGAACTGACGAGATATTCCCGCGGTGGTCGGCCGGTCCTTGGGGAGGCGTGACATGAAACGGTCGCAGGCTTCCCCGTATGCAGGTCTGACGGCGCGATTGCCTCAGCCGGTATCGGTGGGTTTCTTCATTCTTTGTATCGGCCTCTGCCTTACGTGCCATAGGAGTGGTCTGGCCGGTTCTCGGGCTTCTGTTTCCCAAGAGGATCAAAAGAGCCTGGTCCTTTCAGAGTTAACCAGTCAAGACCCATCGGTGGTTTTTCGTGCGGTCTCCAGGATAAAGGAAATGAATATACCGGCTGGGGAAGCTCTTCCACGGCTGGTGCAGAGCGCCGGCAGTCCTTCGGAGCTTGTGAGACTGGCAGCCTTGAATGCCATAGGAGAATACGGACCGGAAGCGGCTCCGGCTGTACCCGCTTTGATTCAGGCCCTAAAGGACCGCGATTCTCTCGTGCGCGAGGCGGCAGCCTTGAGTTTGCTTGCGGTTGGGGCGGCAGCGCGAGGCCACGCTGATTTTCTCATCCCGCTTCTTGAAGATGAAAACAAGAAAACCAGAGATGCTGCCGTCATGGTCTTGGCTGGTTTGGGTCACGAGACCGTGCCTCTGTTGATGAAGGTCTTGGAAAGTAAGAAGACTGTTGCGGCTGATGCAGCGTCTCAGACGTTGGCTCGGATAGGTGCACCCGCCGTTGAAGCGCTTGTAGTAGCCCTCAAGAAAGGTGGTCCGATGGCCGACCATGCGGGTGGGGCTTTGGCGGCAATCGGCAAGCCTGCCGTAAAACCTTTAATAGGTCTTCTTCGGGACCCCGACCCTGAGACGTCGCGGAAAGCGGGAGGCATCCTAACCGCAATTGGTGCCCCTGCGATTGAACCTTTGGTAGAGGCGGTGCGGTCCGGACAGTGATGCACAGGCACGGAATGACTCGTGGCGTCAACCCCGTAATACTTTGAAACCAACTGTTGAGAGGAACGGAACATGAAAAGCGCCCTCTTCTTCCTGGCAATGGCGATGCTGATATGTGGTCTCTGCCTTATGGCTACGGCCCAGCAGACTATGGAAAAGGGAGGTCAGGCGGATATCAAAAAATCCGGAAGTCTGGACCCGAAATGGCGGGAGTTCACGGCCCCGCCTTTGGCGCCGGGAGAAAGACCGGACGCCCACAGAGTTCAGTTCGGTAAACAGGATTGCATGGAATGTCATATGCGGGAAACGCCTGCGAACTACGCTCAGTGGTTGGGCTCGAAGCATGGGATCAACAGTGTGAAGTGCGGAATATGCCACGGTGATGCTCTCAACTATCGAGCCAGGCCGGATAAGACCGTCTGTATCGGGTGTCATTCGGAACAGGTTCACAATATGCCGCCGGCATCTTTGGTGACCAACTGCTCCTACTGTCATAAGTCCCATTGGTTCACGGTTCATAAGATTCAACAGTATGAAAAATTCTCTCCTGGCCGTGCAAATCGTTTCAACGTGCCCGGGTTTTAGATTTGCCGAAGTCTTATAGAGCCTTGGAGGCAGTTCAATGGATATATCAAGAAGAGAAATGATTAAGTTGTCCGCTGCTGCATTTGCGGCTTCGGCATTGAACATATCTTTCCCAAATTCTGCTTCGGCCGACGGCGAGATAGAGGTGGACAAGTGGATTAAGGGAACGTGCAGATTTTGCGGTACCGGCTGCGGCATATACGCAGGAGTGAGGGAGGGTCGGCTTGTTGGTCTTCGTGGCAACCCCCGGGCAGTCACCAATTTTGGGTTCCTCTGCGTCAAGGGTTTCAAGGGTTACACGAGCATGTACCATCCGGACAGGTTGAAACACCCCATGGTGAGAGGCGAGGACGGCATGTTCAAGAAGGTGAGCTGGGATGAAGCCTTGAACAGGGTATGCGATAAGTTTAGGGAGCTACAACAGAAGTTCGGCAAGGATTCCGTCGCGTATTACGGATCAGGACAATGCATGACGGAAGAGAGCTACACCTTCAACAAACTGTGGAAGGGCGGGTTCAAGTCAAACATGGTGGAAGGGAACCCGAGGCTCTGCATGGCATCTGCCGTCGGCGGTTACATCACCACTTTCGGGACCGACGAGCCTGCGGGTTCGTATGCAGACATCGAGAAGGCCAAGACACTGTTCCTCGTGGGCTCAAATACGGCCGAATGTCACCCCATTCTTTTCAGGAGAGTGGCGCGACAAAAAATGAAAGATCCTGAAAATATAAAGATAATCGTATGCGAGCCCCGTTTGACTGCTACGGCTCGAATCGCCGATGTATGGCTTCCAGCGGATCCAGGGACCGACTTGGCGGTTTTTCACTGCATGGCGAGAGAGCTGATAAAGAACGGGTGGATCGACAAGTTCTACATTGAGAACTTGTGCAGATTTCACACCGGCTCGCAGGTAGTGGATTTTGCGGCATATAGCCAGTTTCTGGAGCAGTTCACTCCCGAAGCAGTGGAAAAGATAACGAGGTGTCCGGCAGCCAACATCAGGGAGGCCGCTCGGCTGTTCGGTACTCAAGGACCTACCATGAGCCTTTGGACAATGGGCTTAAACCAAAGGACTCGAGGTGTTTGG
>JAUPKT010000289.1 GCA_030837305.1 Thermodesulfobacteriota bacterium | reverse complement strand
GGAGCTGAAGGGAGCATGAACATAACTTATCAACAGGGAGAAGATATCTACGGTATCGTAGAGGGAGGCAACTTGTTCGGCAGGGCTCGCTTTGCCATCCAGGGTAAATTACGCGGAAACGAAATATACGGACGCAAAGACGGCCATACCTTCAAAGGCTTGCTTTACGCCGACGGCACGATAAGAGGAGTATTTAGAGCCGCTGACGGAGACACCTACGATGTCTTCCTGCAGCGGGCACATTCTTACTGGGGCTGGGGTACTGCCCCGGGGATGTGGTAATCTACCACCTATTGGACCGCTCGGCTGAGACGAGCCCCATATTCGCAAACGTTGTGGCGGGGCCGCATACACTGACCACCCTTCCAAGCCCTCGTTTATCTGTCGGATCCCGGAGAACGACCCATGAGCAAAGAAAGAACAGGGGGCATCATGGGTCAAACCAGCACGAAATTACTGCTCGTCGCCACCATCATTATTCTTGTCGCCGTGCTCGCATGGCGTCTTGGAACAAAGCAATTGAACGGTATGCTCATAGACCTGGAACTCAGCGACCCGGATCCTCTCAGATATGAGACCCTTAAGTCTGCTTTGACGGAAAAACTGCCCGCAGATGTTTCCGCATTGAGAGACGTTACCATTTCTCTTGATTATGAACACTTCACGAGACTGTCTCCTGAGAGGCTCAATCCTGAGAAAGTGGACTTTCTCGTCCTGAGTCCGCAAGCCACCCCATGGCATCTGTACTCAAAAAGTAAATCCGCAGAATTTGAAAATGCGAAAGGACTTTTACTCGAAGCGATTCTCGATACTGGGATACCGGTCTTGGGAATATGTGGCGGCCATCAGATGCTGGCCCTTGCTTTCGGCGGCAGCGTGGGATTTATTGACCGGAATCTCAACTTACAGCTTCCTGACACCTATCCCAAAGAAGGAATTGCCGAGAAAGGCATCGTCGTAGTTGACACGCTGTATCCCGATCCTGTCTTTAGGGGGATTGTGGAACACCCTGGTCGCTTCTTGGTTTCGCAAAGTCATTTTGAGGAAGTCAAATCAGTGCCGACACCATTAGTCAACCTGGCCAGAAGCAGCCTCTCCGAAATCCAAATCCTCCGTCTTCCCGGCCGACCCGTTTACGGAGTGGCCTTTCATCCTGAAAGGGGATGGGAGTCATCTCCCAATCCAGCCGGGATTCCAACCGGTGGAAAGCAAATATTGGTGAACTTCCTGGGCATGGTGCTCCTGGAAAAGAACCAGAGACGGAATAAATCGCCCTGAACGCCTGAAGTCAAATCGAATCACAAGGAGATTCACAATGGATGATGTTACGAAGAGTTCAATAAGGCTGGCCCACTGGTCAGATCACAACCTTGAACATCTCAAAGGCTATGCCGAAGTCGCAGATAGTCTGGATAAGGCGGGCCGAGTTGAGGCCGCAAGAATGATGAGAGAGGCCATCACACTCATCCAACAGGCGAACCTACTCTTTGAAAGGACCTTGGACTCGTTGCGCACGGAAACTCCAACTGAAGACTCGAGCGACACCAGACTCCACACACATGAGCACCCTCATAAGCACATCCACGAACACCCGCATACTCACACGGGCGAGCATCGACATGAACATCATCACGATCATATTCATGAGCATGCCCATGAAGGATCCACTGATAACAGCCATGAACACTGCCATGAAAGCTGCTGCCAAGTCACCCATCCTCACAATGATGATGGTCCCAATGGTCAGGGGCATTGAACAAGACAGAAGATAAGAGATAAAAGACACCCACAGATAAGTTGATGCACCGTTCACCTAACGTATCAATCGCGTATCCACTCCTAACCGTCATAAATGCCCTATTTTCAGCCTGAGTCATAAGAAACATTATTTATTCGAGGGACTTTTCTCTAAAAAAACGGAAAAACTTGACAAAAATCTTATTCCCCAATATAGCGACGTCGTAATTACAGCATGTTGGCTGTTGCTGTATATTACATCGGCTTACGGCGGTCTTCGGTTAGCACTGTCCAAGGATTCTGCCCGAAGCGACGTATCCGTTCAATAGCATTGGGGGTTTCAGTTATGGTTGCTGCGTCGACAAACGTGAAAAGAGGCGATCTCGATCCGGACATACAGAGCCTCACATACAATTATGCTCAAGCATTGATCAGAATTGCCCAAAAGAATGGATTTCATTCAGACGCTGTGCACGAGATCTCAAAGGATTTGGCTCTCGCAATTGATACGGGACTGTCGAAGAAGCAGATTGCTCAACGAGACAGACTACTAAGAAGCATCCTCATGCGATTCAATAAAGCCCTGGATCCTCCCGTGCCCCACGAATTAGAGGTATCCATCCTGAAGAAGGATCAAGCAGCGCGACTACCATGGGAAGAGGAAGTCATAGAAAAGGCTGCCGCCTGGCGGGAAAATCTTCTGACCGTCAAAATGGAAATATTTCGACGACTCAGCATTCCGGGGAAAGAGATGAACCGGTAAATAGCAGAGAGTAGGGAATGATATTGCTTGACATATAGCGTAATATCGAATAATTAAGCGCTTATGTTAAGACAGTTTCTCACTGAATTGGAGCAGCGTTCCCCCGTCGATACTCTATTGAGTCGGTATGCATTTCTCTTTCAGGTAGACAACAACAACTACATATTCTCTCAGCAAGCGTTCGCCGACCTCCTCGATTTCATTGAAAAAGGCTCGTCTTCCTGTCAGCACGTGGCCGCCCAGGCCGGAGCCAAATGGTCGGGAACGAACCAAAAGATCGCCTTGCGCAATGCTATCCATAAAAGAGGTTTTGTTACGCCTTCATGCCTCTGGGCATACAGGTATCTGCGAGGAAATCCCCAAGTTCTTTTTGAAGAATTCGCTCCCCCGGAAATGTGCCTCATGCAGATCGTCCTCTTGAAAGACGCCGAACCAACCAAGTCAATTCCTTTCCTCATCCAACGTTTTCTGCAACGTAGGGAAACACCCCAGGAACTAAAAAATGCTTCCAGCCTTTGTCTCCTGAGTGTTCTCAACTCGGGGGTGTCCGCCGAACAGGTTCGCCAGCTTCGCTCTCGGTATCCTGGACTCGACGAACTTTATCAGTGGAAACCTTCCATGGTCACCGGAAATGATGAATGTGCCCCAAGAGACGCCCGTGCATCCGGGGACTTCCACCAACTTATAAGATCCATTGGAAATCCAAAAGAATTGTCTTCTCTCACTCGCACGGTCTATCTCGTGTCGCAATTCTACGTACCCCTTACCCTGAGAGAATGGCGGCGTATGTTTCTTGACTCCACCGACGGCACGTTCTTTCGTAAGCTTCTTCCTACCGGCCTCATGGAATTGACCAGCGGAGGGCTCATTCTGTCGAGTGAACCTGCTAAAAGGGGCATGGCAAGGAAGTTTCTGTATGAATCATACGCGGTTGCAAAAGATTCTATCCAACGGGCCCAAACTGCAAGAATCAAGGAAGAGCATCAAAAGCGGGTCAGACACAAGGAACTGGATCGACAAGCGCTTGAAATGCTGCCCGACGGAATCGTGTGCATCGATGGATCAAGGCTCCTCTTTTACATGAACCCTGCTGCCGAAAGACTCTTGCATGAGAATCATTCTCTCAAAGAACTCCTGTTCGGCAAAGGCTCTTTGGAAAATAACCTCCGAAAATACTCAAAAGAGAGAGTACTTGTTCAAATTAATGCCAGAATTCAGCAAAGTGAGGATGACATTCAGATATTTGGAGACCATATCGTATGCAAAAATGGAGTGAAAAGGTTTGACGTGACCTTGGGCCCTCAGGTCATACTGATAAGGGATACGACCGATCAACATCTCATCAGCCGAGAAGTCGGCAGACTCTATCGACACGAAATGAAGGCAGCTCTTGACGTCCTGCAAGTGGGAATCGAGACATCCCGACAACTGGTTAAGGCAGGAAAGGAAAGAGAGGGATTGGAGTTCCTCGAACAGGCCGAGAAAAAGCGAGCCGAATTGTACCAGATGTTGGAGGAAAGAATCGATTTCATTCGCCTTCACTCAGATGCCTTCTCCATTCGTCCCACAGAAGTAAATCTTAGTCTCGTCGTAGAGAGGTGTGTCGGGAATTACAGAGACTTAGCATCGGCCAGAAAGGTTTCCATCATTTCAAATCATCTCGATCACGAGCCTCTCCGTGTTTCAGGTGAGGAGAGATTCCTGATGCGAGCGATAGATAATATACTCAGAAATGCAGTCAAGTTTTCCCGAAACAACTCTCAGATCACAGTAACCCTCAAGTGCCACGAAACTGAGGCGCTCGTGCTGATCGAAGATGAAGGCCCTGGTATTCCTCCGGAAAATCTGGATAAAATATTCCAACTCGGCTTCACAACTTCGGGCTCGGGACGAGGACTTTACATGGCGAGGCGCATTGCCTCTGCACACGGAGGACGTATCGACGTAACCGCCACGGTCAATAAAGGTGCAACTTTTATCTTTCGCCTACCGATTCGCAGAGGATGAAACGTGGTTCAAGAATTATCTATGCTCATCGCAGACGACGAGACCCTCATCAGAAAAAGGGTCCGCCTTATGCTGGGAGACAAATATCGCATTGATGAGGTGGAAACGGCTAGTGAAGCGTTGACCGCAACGCACAAGAATTATGACGTTATATTCTTGGATATCATGTTTCCCGACGGCAACGGCCTGGACGTTTGCAGACAGTTGAAAGAGAGAGACGAGTACTCAACAATTATTATAAGCTCCTCTCTAGAGAGTGTTGAGGCCTGGGACCAGGCATTTCAGGCTGGAGCCGACGGGTACCTCGAGAAGAGGGAACTGCAAACTTTGGATCCCCGGAAAATTGATATCATGATAAGAAATCTCGTGGAGAACAACCTTCTGAGACGAAAGGCGCAGGACGATAACCAGCGACAAAAAGAACTTCTACAAATATTGTCCCACGATGTTCGAGCCCCCTTTCAGGCTTTGCTTGGCACGATTGACATATTACTGAAAAAGAGCATTCCCGATTCTGTTCTTCAAGATATGGAGAATTTGCACCAAACTGCGAGAGACCAACTGGATTTCATGAATTCCCTCCTCGAACTCCTAAGGCTCGAATCAGGTGACTCTGGAATTCGTTGTGCAATCCTTGACCTTAATTTGCCGGTCAATCAAGCGCTGCAGGCGCTGAAGGTGTTGGGCAACGCCAAAGAGATTTCGCTCCAGATAAGGCTAGGGGAGGATTTGCCTCATATTACCGGAGATCTTGGGCGCATATGTCAGCTCTGCGGCAACCTCTTGGGCAATGCCATCAAATTTACTCCACGAGGGGGAAGTATAATCGTCTCAACGCATTCATGTCCGCGACATGGCGTACCTGGTGTCGAGCTGAGCGTTGTAGATAGCGGGGTAGGAATTAAAGATCAATACAGACAAGAGATATTTAACCGCTTCTTCCGTGGGAGGCAGAGAGGTACGGAAGGCGAGAAAGGTGCCGGTCTAGGCCTCTCCATATGCAGAGAGATTGTGAATCGGCATGGAGGAATCCTCGAAATCGACAGAGGAGCTGATGGCGGAACAGTCGCCATGGCATGGTTTCCTGAGAGCGATTCCCAAAAAGATAAACCTGGAACTGCGATTGGGAATTCTCCTCACGGCCTGGAACTGCAACGTATATGCCGGCCTTCGGAAAGTCCCATCAAAGGTATTCCTGATTTGGTGTATGATTCATTGGTTGATGCCGACCGCAGGATGGTCGGCCGCACGAAACGAGCAGCAACCTCTCTAAATGCTGCTGAAAGATGCAACAGTTGTCAATCACAACCTTCCGAGGATCGGCCGTACGGTCTATAATCCTCATCGTTGCGACGTTCTTAGTCTTCGGATGTGAGCTGGTGCCCAGCAGACCCGAAGACGTGTTTACCGTGTTCCGTGAACGCATGAAGTCGGGAAACCTTGGGGAAGCCCGAAAACTGTTGTCTGACGAATCACGCAGTCTAGTGGAGTCCCTGAACAAGAAATACAAACTTGAAATGCCCCCGGAAGACCTAGCCATTCTTAACCTCCTCGACCCTCAAAGCAATCCCACGGTCACCATGGTCGAGGAGAAATTTGCACTCCTCAAGGTAAGAACCCTCAGAGGCGCACCAAGAATGGTTCGGTTGGTTCGGAATGATGCCAAAGCCAACTGGAAGATTAATCTCAACGAAGAGCTTGAATCCTTAGCGTCCTTCCTTGAAGCCCAAACGGCCTTGGAAATGTTGCGCGATAGGGCCGGTGATTATGCAGCCACGTGGAGAGCATTCAGTGACCAACTTGACCGCATAAACATTATTGAAGAGCCGAAAGGCCAATCCTCGGCAACGGGAAAACCTACGCGGAAAGATGTTCCCCGAAAGGGCGTACGCTGAGTCGTGTAAAAAAGAAAAAAACCGGTCAGTGAGGCTGACCGGTTTCTCCAAGATCACTAGCGATAGAGGGCTGTCAATACCAACGAACGAGCGGTCCACAGACCGGTCTACACACGGGACCGCAGACAGGAGGAGCGCACGCTGGTGGAAGGCAAGCCGCTACGGGAGCCGGCTTACACTTGGAGATGCGTTTCTGGGGAGGTGGGCCCATGGGCCACGCCATCATGGGCTGACCGGGCATCATCCCCACAGATGGCATAGCGGCCGGGGGGCATCCTTGTGGCGGACAAAACCCAGGGGCACCCTGACCAAAGATGAAAGTCTGTCCCTCATCATGTCCGCCTGCGATGAACAGAAAAACACAAAAAACCAAGAAGAGTATCTTTTTCATATCCCATTCCTTCCCACACAAGACACAATGAAATATTACACAATCATTCTGATTAGCTATCGTCTATATCATACTAAATTTATTATGACCTGTCAATAATCTAATTGATATAAATCTTACAATAATCTTTATTGACTGCCCAAATCACATATCATCGAGTTCCGTCTGGAAAGCGGCTCCCTCTTTGTCCCATGTCACATTCAGGTTTCTCAAACCCATTGGACACATGTCTTGACCGGAAAGCGCGACGCATGATATCGATAGCAGAGTAGCCTGCTGGACCGCCTAATCTTATGGGCGCCCCGAGGAACCAATGAATTTCGTTTAGCAGGTAAGCGCTGAAAGGTGCCACGGAGGAGCAATGCACGGGAGGTTTATAAGCCAGGAAGACGCTGCATATCTTCTTGACATGGACGACACTGCAGGATTGGAAGAGGCCGTGTCAACCGGACTCATCAAGGTCGCCAAGAAGGGGCCGAGAGGGAACCGTTTCGACCTTTTTGATATTGTCCAGTTGAAGCTTGCAGCGACCATCTCCGGTGTGGGCGTAAGTTCGGACAAGGCCCTCAAATATGCGGAGGCAGTCTTGGAGCCCCGATTCCCTGAGGATGATAAGACAGCTCTGGCTTGGGTGGAAAACGAATCTCAGGAACTTTACTGTCTCCTGGTCGATGGAGAACTGGCTCGAATATATTTGAAGAGTAAGGAAGATTGCAAGGAAATCAACGTGGGAGCCGTCAAGCCGGTACTGTTCCCAACCATTAAGACGGAAATCAACGTGTTTCGCGTCATAAGACCGGTACTATACAAGGCCATGAATCTACTCGGCATTTAGGCCCAGTGAACCACATACACATTTCTCTGTCCAGCACGGCGCACAGGAAATATCCCCACCTAATTTTGTGACAAATTACAAACTCATCGGTAAGGTATGCCCCTGGGGTTAACCAACGCACGGACAAGTCCCCAAACCTCCGCGCTGCCTCCTTTGGAAACCCTACTTACCTTTGGTTGCACATTCCTTGATGTCGATAGCCTTCAACAATGCATCCAAATCTTTTTGAACAGCAGCCTTCTTAAGTTTATAAACTCTGATTTTATCCAGGTCCCCAGCATCTATGGCAACACCCAACATGGTGTCCACCGTCTTGAGGTCTTCCTGATAATTGCCGGCCATGCGAATAAGTTCTGAGCAAGGCTTAACAACCAATTCTTCGGCAAGAGACAAACAAGGCATGGGGCTGAGCAAGACGGCAGCAAAGGTAAAGAGGGCGACAACTTTACTGATCATGGCCATGATATCCTCCTCTATCGGTCTTCTTCTCTGGTTGGAGATTCAGCCGGAGAAAATACAAGAGTGTAACGTTTAACAGGCGGGAAAATGCTGCAAAAACTCCAAAGGTCATTCTATCGGCACAGGCAGGGCGCAACTGTGCCCTCAGCTTCACTTGACTTCAGGCTTCGACCGGGCAACCGGCACCTTACCCTTTTGAGAATCGCGCCGGTGTGATTCCCTGCCTTCAAAGCTGCCCCTTATATCAGAATCTCAAGAATTGCAAACAGAATCCGGAACCATTCATGAAAAGGTAGGAAGTCCGACGCAATCTAAAAAGGCCCTCTCCCTCAGAATGCAGGGAAAGGGCCTCAAACAGGAACTGCTTTATCGCATTAAATGATTACAAGGGGAACAGGCTCTTGATCCTCTGGGCAAGCATGATATTACCAGTTGCCTTAAGTTTACCGCTCATGAATGCGGTCATACCATCCAGTTTACCGTTGCAAATGGCAAGCCAATCCTCCCCGGCAAGGGAAAGAGAAACTGAAGGAGTCGGGTGTACTCCTTTGTCGACCTTGCATGCGTTGTCCTTGATAGCTACGTAGTAGTCGCCGGCTTCTGCTCCAGTAATATTGAACTGGAATACTGCATCCAATCCTCCCGCGGCTGCCGCATTGAACACCGTGGGCATCTTTTCAAAAACTTCACTCACTGATGAAAGCTCCATAATTATCTCCTTTGCATTCAACGACACGGACCGCAGTCCAGCCATAGGCCCCCCTGGCAGGGGGTGCTACCGCAATATCTTTTACCACATTCTGAGACCTTAAGCACCGGTCTTTCCGTCGGCAGTCACGTTTATGCAGCATTCTTCACCACATCTCCATGAGTGTAACCGTGATGGCGAACAGCGCCGTGCCAATGACGGCAAAAAGATCCCTCCTCAAGAAAACCAGAGGACGGAATTCAGATCGTGTGTGCCCGGGTCGGAAACCGCGAGCAGCCATTGCGACGGCAATCTGATCGCCTCTCCGAAGCGTTCCTACGAGAGCAGGGCCAAACACCGATGAAAGTATCTTGGCCCGCGTTCTTAGTCCACCTGCTCCAAAATCCACTCCCCGAGCCTTCTGAGCTTCCAAAATGCTGCGGAGTTCTTCTTGGAGTATGGGGGCAAAACGCAGCGCCATCAGCATTGCCGTGAGGCCTTCGTCAACAGGTAATCTCAACCGTTTCAAAGGGTTGGCAAGTTTGCCCATTCCCCTCACAAGATCCGTTGGCTTGGTAGTGGCGGTTAAAATTACGGAAAACGCAATGCCCACCGCAAGTTGAGTTGTAAAGAAAAGCGCGTCTGCAATGGCATCAAGACTAATGGGCATAGTGAATCCGTAAACGGTCATGGTCTTCGCACCATCTCCAAAGAAGAGGTTGAGTCCGCCCGCCAGGCCCAGCAACCAGGCAAAGCGCTTAAGAACCCAAGACCACATCAAAACACCAAGGTTGGCCATCCATCCCAAGAAGATTGACGCACAAAGACAAGCGCCTATAATGGTCCCGCATGAACTCAAGAATACCGTGATCACGAGCACCAGGAAACAGACGAGCTTGGCCCTCGGATCGAGTCGGTGAACCAGGGAATCTCCGGGGATATATCCACCAATGGTGAGGTCGTTGTAGCTCGAACCCGGCATGCAAGAACAGACCAGACTATCTAGGGATGTGCGATCAAGTCCTGAGGGTGGAATTCAAATATGAAGTCTCAAGACGATTTCTCGAATCTTACCATACTGAAAAAAGGAAAGACAGATTACACAAAGGGACCAGGCAAATCCTTGTTGGAGAGCTTTCCCAACAAGTACAAGAATCGGGATTACGTGATCGTTTTTCAGTGTCCGGAGTTCACGAGTCTGTGCCCCATTACCGGTCAGCCCGATTTCGCACAGATCACCATTACATATGTTCCGGATCAGGTGTGCCTGGAATCCAAGTCTCTCAAGCTCTACCTGTTTTCGTTTCGAAACACGGGAATGTTTCACGAGGAAATTACCAACAGAATTCTCGATGATATCGTCGGAGCGACCCAACCGCGATGGTGCCGAATCAGGGGATTGATGAATCCGAGAGGCGGAATTTCAATTGAGGTGATTGCCGAGTATTGTCAATGCGGTTTCACTCCGCGAGACATTCCCGAACAGTAGCATGAAAAATGTGCCGCAGCATTTATTAGAGACGAGAGGAAAAAATCAGTGTTTCGTTGAAGCATTCCTTGACCCAAATTCCTAAATGTGGTTAACATTTTTCTTTTAGCAGTACGAATTCATACGCCCGAAAGGAGTTTTCTCGATGGGGATGCGTAGTTATCTGTTTTCATCGGAATCCGTGACTGAAGGACACCCCGACAAAATAGCAGACAAGATTTCCGATACAGTATTGGACTCGATGATCGCCCAAGATCCGAGGTCCCGAGTAGCATGTGAAACCCTTGTTACCACGGGACTTGCGCTGGTCGCCGGAGAGATAACGACGCAGGCAGTCGTAGACATCCCGTCCCTCGTCAGAGAAACCATTTGCTCCATTGGGTACACGGATGCAGCAATGGGTTTCGATGGAGAAACTTGTGCAGTCATAGTAGCCCTGGATAAGCAATCGCCTGATATATCCATGGGGGTCACAGAAGGTGAGGGCCTTTATAGGGAACAGGGGGCCGGAGATCAGGGACTCATGTTTGGATACGCATGCAAAGAAACGCCTGAACTCATGCCCATGGCAATTAGTTATGCGCATAAGCTCACCGAACGTCTTACCTTTGTCAGAAAGGAAGGCATGCTCGATTTCTTGCGCCCTGATGGAAAGTCTCAAGTTACCATTCGATACGAAAACGGTGCCCCAAAGAAAGTCCATACCGTTGTCATAGCTGCACAGCATGACCCCAGCGTTACCTACGAACAAATTAAAGAAGGCATCATCGAGGAAGTCATCAAGAAAGTCATACCCAGTAACTTTCTCGATCGGAAGACCCGGTTCCTCATTAATGCAACAGGCAGATTTGTTGTGGGAGGTCCGCTCGGTGACTGCGGTCTTACCGGCCGCAAGATAATTGTCGATACCTACGGCGGGTACGGCGCTCATGGAGGCGGGGCATTCTCCGGCAAAGATCCCTCAAAGGTTGATCGATCAGCCTCGTACATGGCACGGCACGTGGCAAAAAACCTGGTGGCTGCAGGACTCGCAGAAAAATGTCTGCTCCAGGTAGCGTACGCTATTGGGTATCCTGAACCGGTATCCCTCATGGTAAACACACATGGTACCGGAAAAGTTGACGATGACAAACTCGCTGAAGCCATAAATAAGGTATTCAGTTTCAAACCGGCAGCCATAATAGACTACCTTCAGCTTCTGAGGCCAATTTACCGAAAAACGGCCGCCAACGGTCATTTCGGAAGAGAAGATCCCGACTTCATCTGGGAAAAGACAAATCGAACAGACGAGCTGAGAGTTGCCGTCGGACTAAGAAAGACCAAAGCACCGAAAACCAAGAAGGTGCCGAAAGGTACTGTTTGATTTCTGTGCAGACAAATTAAGCGGTTAGTGACCGCACAATGATATCAAGGAGCAGGTATGGAATATCACATCAAAGACCCTGGGTTGGCAGAGGCAGGCAAGCTGAGAATTGAATGGGCGGAGAGAAGTATGCCGGTCTTGAGGCGAATTCTCGACAGGTTTAAGAAGGAAAAACCCCTATCCGGAACCGTATTGGCCGCCTGCCTGCATGTGACAACGGAAACTGCATGTCTCGTGAAAACTTTGGCCGTGGGCGGCGCCGAGGTCTATTTGTGTGCCTCAAACCCCCTATCGACCCAGGACGATGTGGCCGCAGCACTAGTATCGGAAGGGTTCCATGTCTATTCAATCAAGGGGGAAGACACGGAAACATATTATAAACATATTCACGCGTGTCTCGATGTGCGACCAAACATTACCATGGACGACGGAGCTGATCTTGTCGGTACAATCCACTCGGAGAGGAATGATCTCGTCGCGGGTATAATAGGCGGTACCGAAGAAACTACAACCGGTGTCATCAGATTGAGGAGCATGGCGGCCAAGAAAGTTCTCCTTTTCCCCGTCATAGCCGTGAATGATTCCAACACCAAACATTTCTTCGACAATCGGTATGGGACCGGTCAAAGCACGATAGATGGCATATTAAGAGCCACCAACAGGTTGATAGCAGGAAGTTGGTTTGTGGTCAGCGGATACGGCTGGTGTGGCCGGGGAGTAGCCATGCGGGCCAAGGGTATGGGTGCGCGAGTGATCGTCACGGAGGTTGATCCCTTGAGAGCTCTGGAAGCAGCCATGGATGGTTACAACGTCATGCCCATGGGCGAGGCGGCTCAAATCGGGGATTTCTTTTGCACTGTTACAGGAGACATAAACGTCATTAGAAAAGAACACTTTGACAAGATGAAAGACGGTGCTATCGTGTGCAATTCCGGGCACTTCAACGTGGAAATAGACATACCCGCCCTGGAAAAAAGCGCAACCTCGAGACGCACTATCCGTGACTACCTGGAAGAATTCACGATGCCCGATGGCCGGAGGATCGTTTTGTTGGGTGAAGGCCGTCTCATTAATCTTGCAGCAGCAGAAGGCCACCCCTCCTCAGTTATGGATATGAGCTTTGCTAATCAGGCTTTGGCATCGGAATACTTGGTGAAACACGGTAAGACACTCTCCAAAGAAGTGCACAAATTGCCCCAGGCTCTTGATAACGAGATAGCAAGACTAAAACTTGAATCAATGGGAATACGTATTGATAAACTCACGGATGAACAGAACCATTATCTCTCGTCCTGGGAAATGGGGACCTGATACACTTTTGAGAGGGACCCGACAATAACGACAAAATCTCTTTGAGATTGTCTATAGTAAATGCGCGAAAGCTACCGAGTAAACGGTTGCAGCAAGGTCAAGCAGTCAGTCAGGTAGATTCCAAATTTCAACTTGGAAGAGTTGACCTTTCTTCAGGTCTCAAACTAATTATTGTGGGGACCCTCTCATGTCCGCTCCCAAAAAAGGCTCTGATAAGAAACTCCAACAAATTTCCAAGTATGGGGCACCAGGAACGGCGACACCGCTCGAGCAAAAAGACGCTGATGGTGAACAGGTGGCTATCCGCGTCCTGGTAGTCGATGACGATCCTCTTGTGCGGGACATCATAGTAGAATCGGTACAATCGCTGGGCTATTCCGTTGATTGGTGCGGGAACGGCCTGGAAGCGTTGGAAAAGAACTCGGTGAAGCCGTATGACCTCATCGTGACTGATATGCTCATGCCGGGCTTGGACGGACTGACACTCACAAAGAATCTTGGTCTTGAGGGAAGTAAGACCGACGTGGTAGTGATTACCGGCTTCGGGTCGATCGAGAATGCAGTTGAATGCATGAAGGCAGGTGCACTAGACTACCTCATCAAGCCTTTCACCATTGATCAGATACAATTGGCAGTTAAAAAGGCCATAGAACATCGAGAATTGACGGCTCGTGCCAAAGAGCGCGATCTCTATAGACAAATGTCTTACGAGGATCCTCTTACCGGCGTATATAACCGGCGTTTCTTTGACGAAGCGATGAAATTGGAACTCGTGAAGGCCAATCGGCACAAGACGCCAGTGCTCCTTTTCATGATTGATATCGACTATTTCAAGGTGTATAACGATCTCATGGGCCATGTGAAGGGAGATGAGGCTCTCTGTCGCATGGCGAATGTTATTAAAGCCGCGTGCAGAGGCTACGATATTGTCACGCGATACGGCGGCGAAGAATTTGCCGTCATCTTTCCAGGGGCCGGAAAGAGCGAAGCAGCCGTACTCGCCGGCCGAATCATGGAGAATG
>JAUPKT010000288.1 GCA_030837305.1 Thermodesulfobacteriota bacterium | reverse complement strand
GCGGGCTGTGATTTCCTGGTCCGTGGCGAGGGAGAGAACACTATTGAGCTTTTTCTTACGGCACTGAGACAAGGCCAAACCAAGGGCGTATTCGAACGCGAGGATAAGCCGGATATAACGAAGTCTCCCGTTCCAAGGTTCGATCTTGTTAACTTCCACGACTACCTGGTCATTTCAGTGCAGACATCGCGGGGCTGCCCCTTCGACTGCGAATTTTGTGACATTGTGAACCTTTACGGGCGTGTTCCCAGATGTAAAACACCTGATCAAGTACTTGCCGAATTGGAGGTTATCTACCGTCAGGGATGGACAAGGGATGTATTTATTAGCGATGATAATCTTATTGGAAATAAAGTTCATGCAAAAGCGTTGTTCTCAAAGTTGGTTCCCTGGAACAAAAGTCGAGGAGAACCTTTCTGCTTCACGGCGCAGGCATCCGTCAATCTTGGACAAGACCTGGAGATGATCGACCTCATGACGGAAGCTAATTTCAGTAACGTTTTTATCGGAATTGAGTCTATCGACGAGGATATTCTCTTAGCCGCCGGGAAGTTTCAGAACATTAGAAATCCTCTCGCCGAATCCCTCAACAACATTAACAGTAATGGTTTGTCAGTGTGGGCCAGCTTCATCATTGGGTTTGATGGAGAAAAGAAGGGAGCGGGTGAACGTATCTCATCCTTTGTAGAACAGACCAGTGTGCCCGTAGTAATGCTTAACACCTTACAGGTCTTGCCCAATACCAGGCTTTGGGAGCGTCTGAAAAAAGAGGGAAGGCTGTTGGAAAGCTCTACTGAAGTTGAGAGTACTGGGCTCCGTTTGAACTATGTCCCGACTCGACCTGAATCTGAGATTATCAAGGAATATGTTGAGGCCTGGGATTATCTTTATCAACCATCTCGGTTTTTGGCTAGAACCTACCGCTATTACCTCTCCATGCGACCTACTCGAGCAGCAATGGGGATTAAAAGCAACTATCCAGTCTCCGTCGCCAACGTTCAGAATAATCATAATGTCGTGGAAACGTTGCGAGACGCTCTGGGCTTTGCCAGACTTTGCTGGCGTCAGGGTCTGCAATACGACTGCCGTCTCCAATATTGGAGGCAGCTTTTCGGCATATTGAGGAAGAATCCGAGCCGTTTTGCGTCATACATAATCCGTTTGGTAATGGGTGAGGATATGTTTCGGCGGAAAAAGTCTTTGCGCGACCAGGCCGGCGACTTATGACCATAGCAATAGGCATATCCCAATAATTTGCCTTAATAAAAAAGGCCCTTGCCAATTTTCGCCGGCCGCTGTTCAGCCCGGGCAGCAGGGGCACAAAATTATGTCAGCAAGCCGCTGTCAGCAAATCATCTCGTGGGGGTCGTGCCAGCGTTCTTGGATCAGACCTGACGGGTAGTGCGCAAAAAAAGAACTATTCAATTTATTTCTTTTGTCCTATGGTTGTCCTCGCTCACAAGAAATCTTAGCTCCAAGAAAGCTATACCAAAAAATGGAGAAGATTCAGGGGCTGAAAGACCTCCGGTGCCTTGTTCTGGACAAAGGTTTGTGCTCTGCGTGCGGAGCATGTATCGGCGGATGTCCGTATCTCACCGCCTTCAGGGGAAAAACCTTGGTGCTGGACGAATGTGCAGTCGAGCACGGGAGGTGTTTTGCAGCCTGTCCGGTCGTCTCATCTGACCCCTCTGAAATAATTCGAGACCTGTTTGGGGAATCTCGGCCCGTCACCGGACTTGGAATTTATTACAGTGTTCTGGCTTCCAGAGCCGTAGACCAGCAAATCGTCGCCAAGGCACAGGGCGGCGGCACGGTCACTGCTCTCATGGCTCACAGCATTGATCAAGGGATGATCGATTGCGCAATTCTGACGGGCAGTTCGCAGGATTCGGATTACCCAGGAGGCGTCATTGCCGAGACCCCCGACGACGTGATGGCATGTGCGGGCTCCAATTACATAGGCGCTCATTCCCTGTCCGCATTGAGGACGGCCATCGACAAGGGCCGGCAGGCCATCGGAATTGTGGGACTGCCGTGCCAAGTGTTAGCCATCCGCAAAATGGTACAAACTGATCTAAAACAGGAGAGATTGGGGACCCGAATCAAGTTCGTTGTTGGGCTCTTCTGCAACTGGGCTTTTTCAGCCCGCGAATTCATGGACTTTTTGACTCAGCGATATTCCCTCAAGGATATTAAGAGAATTCACATACCCCCTCCCCCGGCCAATCGCTTGGACGTTGAGACCATCGGCGGTATCGAGAGTGTGCCCCTCGACGAGGTGAGGCATTTGATCCAGGAATCCTGCCGCCATTGTCAGGACATGACCTCCGAATTCGCCGACATTTCCGTCGGCATGTTCGAGGGCAGACCAAGCTGGAACACGCTCATTGTTCGCACCGACCAGGGACGACAACTCATTGATCGGTTGGTGAAGCAAGGCATTCTGGAGACGGAAGTTTTTCCACAGAGCAATTTGGCTCATCTGGAGTCTGCTTGTCACAGGAAGAAGACTCGCACCTAACCCGAACAAAGTTCAATGCAAGGATAGCGTTTCATGTCACTCCTCAGTCTCGACGCTCCCGGCAAGGAAGTCCTCCTCATGGGGAACGAAGCCATGGCACGAGGGGCAATTGAAGCCGGCATCAGCGTCGCAGCGGCATATCCCGGAAACCCATCTTCGGAAATTATCGGTTCATTGGCGGAAGTGGCCCACCAGCTTGGCATCTATGTTGAATGGTCCATCAATGAAAAGGTGGCCCTGGAAGTTGCGGCAGCAGCAGCCTCTGCCGGTCTCAACGCACTGGTGGCCATGAAACAGAATGGCCTGAACGTGGCCTCTGACTTCCTGCTGAATCTTAACCTCACGGGAGTGCCCGGAGCCTTAGTTCTGGTGGTATGCGACGATCCGTCGGGAATATCCAGTACGAACGAGCAGGATTCTCGAATTTACGCCAAATTGGCGGATCTTCCTCTCCTGGAACCGGCAACGTTTCACGAGGCCAAGGACATGATTGCCCAGGCATTCGCCTTGTCACGTCAATTGGGAACCGTCTGTCTCCTGAGGAGTGTGACGAGGATCTCGCACGCCCGTGGAAATGTCATCCTAGGTTCTATTCCAAAAGACAGGATGAAACCTTTTTTTGACCTCAATGTGCGTCTAATGGCTCTGCCGGGAGCACCTTCGCACCCCTTTGTTCATGCAAGACTCAAGCAGGCCGGAGAATTCTTTGAAACTTCGATTTTTAACAGGTACGAGGGCCCCGAGCATCCCGAGTTGTTGGTGATAACCTGTGGAGCCGGGTATCTCTTCTCTCAAGAGGCTATTGCCATCCTTGGCCTGGAAGACCGCGTCGGTCTTTTGAAGATCGGCACAACATGGCCGCTACCCGAGCAGGTGGTTCTGCGCTGTCTCGAACGGGCCACCCGTGTTCTGTTCATAGAAGAGGTCGATCCGATTCTGGAGAACAACGTCAAGGAACTGTACGCGGATCATAACGAGAATCTCCCGCGCATCAGCTTTCTGGGCAAGAAGACGGGAGATGTGCCGGATGTCGGGGAACTGAGCCCGGGCCTCGTGATAGACATTCTTTCTCGGGTTATGGGAATCTCAATGGGAGATCCCGACCCAGCGAGAACTCAACTGGCTAAGGAAACCCTTGAGAAATTCTCGCCCGCGAGATCTCTGGCCTTCTGTGCGGGCTGTCCTCATCGTGCGTCTTTTTGGGCAATAAAGACAGCCCTGACCCTTGATGGTCGCAATGGGGTCCTCTTCGGGGACATCGGCTGCTATGCGTTGGCTGTCCTGCCAACGGGTTTCAGCCAATCGAGAACCCTCCATGCCATGGGGTCGGGCATAGGGATGGCGTGCGGTTTTGGCATGCTCGACCGCTTGGGAGCCGACCAGCCGGCCCTTGCGGTCTGCGGGGACTCCACCTTCTATCATGCGGCCATACCCGCCCTCATAAACGGAGTTCACCACGCATCGAACTTTCTCATGATCGTCCTGGACAACAGTGCTACTGCTATGACCGGTTTCCAGCCCCATCCCGGGAGTGCCGTCGATGCAGTCGGTGTCAAGGCCAAACCCGTTCTCATGGAAGAAATCTGTCGGTCCCTCGGCCTGAAGACCGTGGTCCACGATCCCTTTAATCTCCGGCAAACCATCTCCATTATATGGGAATTACTTCAGGAATCAGGCCCAAGGGTGCTCGTGCTCAGGCAGGAATGCGCCCTGGTGAGGGGGAAGAAAAAAGAGCGAAGATTCAAAGTGTCTGTGAATCCCCGTGCGTGTATTGGCGAGGAATGCGGCTGCAGCCGGCTTTGTACCCGAGTGTTCCGCTGTCCCGGACTCAGATGGAATTCCGTGGCACAAAAGACGGAGATAGACGAGGCCGTGTGTACCGGCTGTGGAGTATGTGCGGACATCTGCCCTGCGGGAGCTATACAGAAGGAGCAGCCTGTGTCATGAAAGAGCCCTTCAACGTCGTCATAGCTGGAGTAGGAGGGCAGGGGAATGTTCTGGCTTCTCTGCTCGTGGGGGCAGTACTGGTTGACAATGGTTACAAGGTGACCATCGGCGAGACCTATGGGGCTTCACAAAGAGGGGGCTCCGTCATGAGTCATGTCCGTATTTCCCAGGGCCGCCAGTATGGTCCGCTCATCCCACCCGGAATGGCCGACCTGGT
>JAUPKT010000287.1 GCA_030837305.1 Thermodesulfobacteriota bacterium | reverse complement strand
CGAGCCACAAAGGCCCTGGCCTGGGATGCGCGCCTCTCCTGAACCGTTTCTCGCCGCCGAAACATGTCAAAGGTCCAGGTGAGAATTCCTCGTATCTGCCAGTCGTTGACGGCCTCAGGATCGAATGGGTTCCAATCATCGTTGATACGTGAGCCTATGCCTTGCACCGAGACAGATGGCAGCAGATCGGCTTTCGACGACTTAACCAGTGCCATGGCCTGTTCCACCGAGATGTTGGCCTGTCGGATCTCAGGTCTATTGGCCGCGGCCACTGCGTATATGCCGGGAATGGCATAATTGTTCGGTCGGTACGCGATGTCGTGACGTACCCGGAGTGGCGTCTCCTGAGGATATCTCAGCAAAAAAGAAAGCGTAGCCTTAAACTTTTCAATGTCGGTAAGGCTTTGTGTCCTCTGTATTCTGGCTTGGGCGAGCTGACCTTCCGTGGAGAGGACGTCCACTTTAGGGACCACTCCTGCCTTGTAGAACTCCATGGTTTGGTTGCGGAGTGCCTCCAAAGCCCTCACTGATTCTTCTGCCACCTGGAGGAGCTTCTCTGATTGCACCAACTGGTAGTATGCCTCATACACGTCCAGAATAAGGTCCTGCCGGTTCACTTCGAACTGAATGGCTGAGTAGTCCACACCCAATCGTGCGTATTTGTAATCATTCAGCAGCTTGCCGCCCGTGTACAAGGGCTGTGTGACGGTGGCGGTCAATCGAAACAAACGATAGGGGTCTATTCTAAACCTACGACTGTCGTTAACCGCGCCCAATAATTGCAGGTTTGAGGTGGATCGGTAACGATACCAGTTGGCATAGTACTGTGTGTCTATGGATGGAAAGAAATCTGAAAAGGCCTCACGGCGTTGACGTTCCTTCTCTTCAATGGCCAACCGGGAATCAGCCATCCTGAGGTTTCTGGCCAAGGCGGTGGAAACGGCCTGCGCAAGATCAACACTCACGACGCTACCTTCTTGGTTTGCCCGTCGAGATTGCCGATCAGCAGACACAGCCGACGTCCCCCACGCCACGAGGACTGTCAAGACGACTGTAAGATACAACAGACCCCTTAGTGGCCTACAACGACCCATGCCCAAAGACCCTCCTTCAAGACACCCCGGAACAGCAGGTAACGGAGTCAAAGCCGCAACCCACTGAAAACACTACACCATCATTCGTGCGAAAACCTTTGCGTTGCCAGTGAGATTATCGATGGAAATTCTCTCATTGGGAGCATGCGCGTATCCGAGAATTTTTTCCCAGACAGCAGCTCTCAAACCTCGTTTTCGGAAAAAAGCCGCAACCGTCTGTCCGCCGATACCGGTGGGTCGTGGCTGTACGCCGTAGACCTCTTGGACGGCTCGAGCTAAGGCAATCACCACCGGTGAATCTGCCGGTGTGGGCTCTGGAGCCTCAAACTTGAGCACTTCCTCCAGGGCCACTCGAACACCGAAGGCGCTTTCGACACTGCTTGAGACGGATTCCATTTCCTCAAGCACCGAACCCAAAGGAATATCCGGGAGTACCCGACAATCGAAATAGAGGACATCTTCCCCGGGAATAGTGTTGATGTTCGGAACGTTTGCTTCCTTTTTCGTGGGTTCGAAGGTACTGCAGGCCGGATTGAAAAATCGGTCCTCGCCGGCAAAACGGGTTGCTAGGCTCTCATCAAGTCTTACAATGAGATGTGAGGCGGCTCTCAACGTATTTACGCTCAGATCGGGCCGGCTCGCGTGGCCCTGCTTGCCTTTCACGCGAAATCGCACATGCAGAAGATGTTTCTCTGCAACCTCTATGTGATCTCCGTCCTTGTTTCCCGCATCCGGCACCACGATCAAATCTTGTTCCCGGAAGAGATCCATCCGGTTCCTCAGCACGTAATCCAAACCATAGAGGCTTCCTGACTCTTCATCGGAAACCAGCGCCAACCCCACATTCAGTGCGAATCCACACGTTTCCCGCACTGCTTTGACGGCGAAAATGCTTGCAGCAACGGCCTGACCATTATCCTCCACTCCCCGTCCGACGAGAAAACCGTTCTCCACTTTCGGCTGGAATGGATCACTGTCCCACAGGCCGAGTTCCCCAGGAGGCACGACATCCAAGTGGCTCAGAATCCACAAGGTTCTTGACGAGTCCCTCCCGCCGAAGAGTGCGACGAGGTTGGGCCTCACCCCATCGGGCACGCGATCATCCGGGGCATGTATCTCTTCAACTTGATCAGGATTTAGTGCGAGTACCCTGTCTTTGACGATACGATACTTGGCCATTTCACCGGTCCCCTGATTCTCAGGACCAATCGCGGGAATGGCGCATATCTCGCCCAGAAAGGAGACACATTCAGATGCCTGGTCGTCTATTCTTTGGAAAGGCTCTCTTCCCATAACCCTGCCTCAAAAACACGACAGATAAAGCAAAAATCAACGATGGATATCGGGGATCTGACATGTTACGGGAAATGGTGAGCAAGGTCAAGGTTGAAGAGGAATTTCCCTGCACAGGAAACTTTGCTTGACGCGATCCGATTGTCAGACTTAAAATATAGAGTTTGTGTGCATAGCTCGAACCCGAGGCAAAAACTTTAGAAAAGGCCCATGATGCAGCTCATCAAAGGATTCCATGACATCTTGCCCTCAGAAACAACGAAATGGGCTTTCCTTATCCAGAGAGCCCGTGAAAATTTTGAGAGATTTGGTTTTCGGGAGATCATCCCTCCTGTCATGGAAAAAACAGAGTTGTTTCAGAGGGGTATCGGGCAAGTCACCGACATCGTCGAAAAAGAAATGTATTCCTTCACAGATCGCTCGGGGGAATCTTTGAGTTTGAGGCCTGAAGCCACGGCCGGGATACTCCGAGCCGTCATAGAACATTCCCTGTTGCGCCAGGATCCCGTGCTGAAGCTCTATTCCATAGGTCCCATGTTCAGGAGGGAACGGCCATCAAAGGGCCGTTACAGACAGTTCTTTCAAATCAATGCCGAGGTTCTCGGCGACGACTCTCCTTTCACCGACGTGGATACAATCGCTGTTGCCCATTCCATAATGAACGACGTGGGGGCCCAAGTGCTCATCATAGAGATCAACTCAGTGGGATGCCGTACCTGTAGGCAAGCATACCGCGCAGCTCTCAAGGCATACCTCGCCCCGCAACTCCCTATGCTGTGCGCGGATTGTCAAAGACGCTATGAACTCAATCCGCTGCGTGTACTGGACTGTAAGCAAGACAGGTGTCACGATATTTCCATGGCAGCCCCCTTGATCCCCGAGTATCTTGACTCGCCTTGCCGGGATCATTTCGCGCAAGTCCAGGAAGGACTTGAACTCCTCAATATCTCTTTCAGGCTGGAGCCGAGACTCGTCCGCGGACTCGACTATTACACCAGGACTGCCTTTGAGATTATCCATAAAGAGCT
>JAUPKT010000286.1 GCA_030837305.1 Thermodesulfobacteriota bacterium | reverse complement strand
TTTTCCTGGTTGGGCATGTTGCGTTTCCGTGACATACCCCTCTTCAATCATATCCCGATAAAAAAGTCGCGCTCTTTTACGCGTTTATTTCCGAGAATCGCTATAAGGGAATCGTAAGAGCCCTTATTTTTTTGTTTAGCATACAGCTTGTACGCATCTTGTACGCAAATGTCCCGACGCGAGGCAGTGTCCCCGGTCGGGATTTTCTTTTTTGTCGTTGAATAGAAGAATCTCCGTCTCACCGTGGTCAAATGTCATGCCATCAATAGCAGAAATCAACTGCTCATCTGAGATTCTCAAATACCGGCTTTTCACACTCTTGACCCTTTGAGAATGCCCCATGATGCTCTCCGCTATATCGGAGTCCATCCCAAAACGGCTGGCATGGGCACGCCATGTATGACGAAGATCATGAAAAGTTGGGTAAGGTAAGGCCACAATCCACTTTTGCGGCAAGCTTTGCGCCAAAGCTTTCTGATGGAATGCCAGGTAATCTTCCTGCCGTGAATGAGAAATACGTTGTCACAGTTCAGACTGTACGCAAGCAGTCCAAGAGCACTGTCTCGGGTCACGGACTGATTTTCAGAAGCACTGAGGATCCACAATCGTCTATGACCGTCACGTCTCTTTTTCTCAGAGACTCCGGCAGCATGGCCGAGGCATCGAATTGGATGGTAATTGGGTCTGAACCCGGTTGCGAGGGCATAAAGGTCATAGAGGTCTTCTGTGCCCACGGCCAGCGGCCTCCCTCGTCTCCGAAGACGATGCCTTCAATGAGATAGGGCGGTTCAATCATCGGGAAAGAGAGCCGAAAACCCCCGTAATCAGGTATGTCCGAGAACTCCACCGACTTCCAGTCGTTCCACTGGGAGGTTATTGAGAGTTTGAGCCTCCCTTCGGGAAGCAGATCCCCCCTGCCTGAGATTGGAATTACTTCGAGTGAGGAGTCCTTACCAGGGTTTGAGAGCCAGATCTTTATCTTCCTCGAAAAGTCGGCCACCCCGGGCCTCACGTCTATCCACTTGAAATCCTCTGCGTAGATAGCCCCATCCCTACTGAGAGGCTGGTAGGGCCATCTTTTGTCCAATGGAGAAAACCTGAGAGAGGGACGAGTAACCCACCAGAGCGTCTCCGGCACTCCCTCAAAAGCAGGATGGTAGACCATGGGATTATACAACACCGCAAAACGGAGATCGTCCCGATCAATGAGTTTCTCCTGGGCGGGGTTCCCCTCAAATGATTGATGATAGTACACCGCCCCCAGTCGCATGGCCCCGTGAATAAAGTAGTAGGGCATGATCGTGTTGCTCGCATAAAGTACGCGATCGCCATCCTTTGCTTGAGAAAGAAGCTTTTCCGCTTGAGAGGCACAGAGTTTGAGCGGTTGCCTGACGAGCAAATATTCCTTCATCGCAAGAATCTGTTCGCCACCCAACAGCACTCTCTGGAAAATGAAACCGATGCCAAGGGCCAATACAGCGGCAGGCCATGCGTACTGCAAGGCATTGACTCGAAACTGTGAGGTATCTCTTTCGGTTTTTCCCGCGAGTTTCAGGCTGGCCAAGACACAATATTGTAGTCCGTATCCCACTGCTCCCGTGAGTATTACCGGCAGTGGAATCCACATCCTGAACAGAATATCTGCAGGATGGCTGGAGATCGTGAATACCGCGATTACCACAAAAAAGGAGTACAGGAGACTTACTCTCAAATTGATTCTGCGCATAGACGAAGGGGCAATCAAAAAGCCCAACGTCACGAACATGCAAAACAAAGGCAATGATCCGAAAAGCCCGATCTCGTGAACCACGATATTCTCGACGAGACACGCTAATGTTGCAACAGCCCCCCGAATTTCACTCAGGATAAAACTGTGCACTGAAGCGCCCTGAAATCCTAGAGACTTTCCAACCAGACCTGGAATTGGTATTAAACGAAGAAGGAGAACATACAGCCCTACTATTCCAGCAGCTACTCCCAGGGAAACCCATGTGCGAAATCGGAGTTTAAGACCAGAGGCCACCAACACCATTGAAATTGCGATAACGCCATACAACAGACCGATCGGATGCATGGTGACGAGGATGCATGTTCCGATTATAAGCGCCCAGGGAGCCTCACCGCGGCGCGAAATTATGCGCGCCCACACGACACAACCAATAGCCATGGCAAGATTTGAGGGCACCACATGGTGGAGGCCCGTGTCCGGAAACACTGTGAAGGCAAGCATCAACAAGGCCAATCCTGCTGCACCGGGTCCCCAAAGCACTACCAGCAGGTACGCGAATGCCGCTCCGAAGATGAGCGGGCCCAGAGTCCACAAAAAATTATGGGCCTCCATGAGGCTAACCCCAAACTGGTTGAGCACAAGCAAGACCGTCGAGTACAGGGGATGATACACAGGGAATAGTTTGGAGTATGCCAGCCTTCTTCCAGTCTCCTCCGCATTGGTTCCGGAGGGAATGCTGAACTGCTTCTCGAGGTCGTCGAGGGCAGTACAG
>JAUPKT010000285.1 GCA_030837305.1 Thermodesulfobacteriota bacterium | reverse complement strand
GGGCATCCAACCCGTGATATCTTTACCGCAGTATACGACTTTTCCTGAATCCGGTTTCACGAAACCGGTAATCAAGTTCACGAGCGTGGTTTTTCCCGAGCCATTCGGGCCGATGATCCCCAGCAACTCGCCCTGATACAGTTGAAAACTGATATTGTCTACGGCATGTACACCGCCGAACCTCTTGTTCAGCTCATGAACATCCATGATTTTGTCAGGTTTTTTATCCGCCATTTCTGTGAAAAACCATTCCTGGCCAAGAGCATCGGCCGAGCCTGATGTTCTTATCCGGACTTATTTATGAACGCTGAATCTGATTAACGCACTCATAAATGGAATACGAAACCCTCACGGTGATACAGGAAAGTCCGGGTATCAGAGGGTCATCTGTCAACGTCTACCCACCTTTCGAACTGCTGATATTTTCGTTGGATGTAATGGAATATACCTTCCGGCAAAGACACGATGAAAATGACCAGAAACATGGCATAAATCACCGTTCTCAAGCCTCCGATGCCACGCAAGGCCTCTGAAAGAGGCACCAGAATAAAGGAGCCCAAAAAGGATCCCGCAAAGCTTCCCATGCCTCCTACTACGGCCGAAGCTATTGGTAATATTGAATAGTCAAGGGCAAAAGCCGGCATCCCCACAAACATATATACGTGCGTCATATAGGCCCCGCAGAATGCCCCAATACACGCGGTTATGAAAAGCGCCTGAGTTTTCAGCCAATAAATGTTGAGACCTGCTCCCATGACTGCGCGGTCGTTGTCGCGGATAGCCTTCAAGACCAGGCCGTAGTCAGATGTCATGAGACGTCGGAACCCAAAAAGAATCAAAGGCACCATTGCTGTGACCACGTATACTTCCAGCCAGGAATTCCCAAACGGCTGTAGTCTGGTGAGCCCTTCAGTTCCTCCGAGCAGGCCCGTGGCCTCCACGATGCGTTCGAACATCAAAGGCACAACAAGCGTTACCATCGAAAAATAGATGCCTCTGAGACGTAAGACGGGTAGGAGAAACAAAGTGCTGATTGCACCGCCAAGCACAGTGGCGACTGGAATACATACCCACACAGGCAGCTTGAAGTAATGATCAAGCGCTCCGGATACATATGCTCCCACTCCGAAAAAGAGTGCCTGCCCAAGGGAAACCATGCCCACCGAAACGAGGAAGTCCCAACTCATTGCCAGCAGGGCGAACACGCATGTGGAGATCAAGACTTTTTGCCAGTATGGCGGCAAGACGAGAGGAAGTACTGCAAGAGCGATGATGGGGATTGCCGGCGGGAGAGCGACATAGAGCATTTCCCGTAAAGAGGTCAGAGCAAATATATCTTCTGATCGAGCTTTGATTCCCCGATCAATTCTCTCTTTTCTCTTATGTCCCATTCATGACCGCCTCATACGGTATTGAGAAAGGCCGTTGTTTAGTCCCCGGCTGAAAAAATGACAAAATCTATATGCGTTCTTCCAGTTCTTTTTGTTTCCCAAACAATCCGGAAGGCTTGACAATGAGAATGACAAAGATAGCGATCAATGAAACGATCATTTTCCAATGAGGACCACTCAGCACATCTGTTGCCATTTGGGCGTAGCCGATGATGAACGAGGCCACGACGACTCCCACGGTACTGCCTAGCCCTCCAACGATGCATACGGCCATGGCATTAATGAGAACATCATAACCATCATTTACGGATATGGTGCCCCGGGGTAGAATGACGATGGCGGCCACGGCAGCTAATCCCGAGCCGAAGGCCACGCTGAGTCCTGCCATGAAGTCTGAATTAATCCCCAATGACAAGGCGGTTTTTTCTTCTTGGGCAATGCCACGGAAGGCAAGTCCTATCTTTGTGTGATGGGTAAAGAAATACAGGCCGATGGCGATGAATACACCGGCCCCTACGATCCACAACCTTTGATGATCCACGTAGGTGTTACCGATGAGGATTGCTCCATCGGTAAAAGGGGGCAAGGTGTATTCGAAGCCTGTGAATCCCAGAAATCGGAAGAGTTCCAAGATGGCCAAACCAACCCCGAATGTGGCAATGACCTCTGAAATGACCTGTCCACGGACTCTCAATAAAACAAGACGATAAAGAAGAGCACCTAAGATGGCAGTGACGGTCACTGAAACGAGAGCGGCGACGAAGAAAGGTGCTGAAAACTGATTGATTAGTATCCAAACAATGTATCCTGACATGATGTACAAGGCTCCATAGGCAAAATTGGAGACCCCGCTGATGCCGAATGTCAGATTAAATCCGAGAGCCACCAATGCCAGGATTACACTGTTAATGAACCCATATATTAAGGTCACCTCGAGCAAGAGGTTTTCTCCTTGGTCAAATGGTTGAAACGATTATTTCCCACTCTTCACCCAATCAGGCAGGACTACCGGACCCTCTGCAATGGCTTGAGGAAAGACAATCACGCGCTTTCCATCTGCCGTCCACTGAAAGACACACCCTGTGGCCGTCTTAGTGGGGTCGTCACCATAAATGACCTGATTTCCTTCGTCAAATTTGATTCTTCCAATGACGCCCTGCCGGTCCGTCTTCTTGATTTCCGCTACAATCTTGTCCGTATCCAACGATCCTGCTCTTGCTATGGCTTCTGCCAATATGTACACAGAATCGTACGATGGCGCTGGGCCGTGTCCGGCTTCCATGGGGGCGCCGTATTTCTTAGCGTAGTCATCGTAGAATTTGGTGGCAGGGGCATATTTGGCGGACGGAATGGCGCTGCCCAATTCGAAACAGGAGTTGAGTAGTCCTGCTATCTTGCCATCGAATGTCTTCCAAGCCCCAGGGCCGGCCATCGGAGAAATGAACCCGGCCATGATGGCAGGCACTTTCATGCTTTGCCACTGCTTGAGGAGAATCCCGCTCTGCGGCATGTCAAAGACAGGCAATATGACCTCGGCATTTTTCGTCTTGGCCTTCACGAGCCCAGCCGAAAAATCAGAGGCGCCCGTGGGATATGCTTCTGTTCCCAGGGCGGTCCACCCCATCTTTTCAGCCAACACCTTAGCCGTGAAATCTCCTGTGGTTCTGGCCCACAAAACGTCTTGATACATTACAAAAATATTCTTGAAGCCAAAATCCTTCTGTAGATTTCCCACGGATTGGGCCAAATACTGAACTAGATAACGGGCATTGAGACACACTCGAAAACAGTACTTGTATTTTTCCGGTTCCGCTTTGACCTGTTCTTCTGATTTTGGTGTCATGGCGATGGTGCCGAGCAACGGGACTTTGTATTTGGCGAGGAGATCCATGCCTGCAAGCAGGGCTTCCGATCTGAAAGGCCCCACAAGTATGGCATTGACCTTCTTCTCCGTAATAATTTTTTCGAGTCCCAGCAATGCCTCAGAAACTGGTACACCAGGCGAAGAGTCTCTGAGATCGAGGGTTTCGATCTTTATGGGCATCTTCTTGGAACCCACAGCGACTCCGCCACCGCCATTAATCTCTTCTACAGCCATCTGCACAGCTTTGAGCGATTCACGGCCTTCGAGTGCCGTGAGTGAGGTCGGCACACCGACTATAATGGTTTCCTGGGCCGACAAAGGTGAACTATGGATACTCCCCAGAAAGAAAAGAGAGACCAAGGTGATGATCAGAGCCTTTTTCATGTCGCTTCTCCTTGTTCAAAAAGACGTGTTGGCATTTCAGAAACCGAAAAAAGTTGTCAATCGTTTACCAGGTGCGAGGGCTCGGTGAAAGAGGGTTTGCCAAAACCGTTGATGGCACTAATGTTACCCAGACGGTTCAGTCGAAGAAGTATCCGAATAAAATTATGGAATATCCTTTGTTTTGTCAAACAAAAAAGGTCATGGGTCAGGCTATCCGCTCTGGTCTACTCCTGTTGTGCTTCCGGTTTGCTCTGTTCATTACCTCTTCAGGATAGTATGTGTTATAGAAAGAGGCGAAGGCAGGGGCAGAGCAGCATCCATATTGTTCCCCAAAAGGGAAATCCAGGGTTATGAATCAACATCATGAGAGAGTCACCTAAAGAGAGGAGTCCGTGGGAGGGTGAACTGGACCTGCTTCGGCAAGCTGGGCTTCTCCGAACCATGCCCATGGTAAGTGGATTGCCCGGTCGGACAGTTACGGTGGACGGCAAGAGAGCGATCAATTTTTCTAGTAACAACTATTTAGGTCTGGCTGGACATCCGCACGTGATATCCGGCGCCGTGGAGGCCTTGCGAGAGTATGGTGCTGGATCAACTGCTTCTCGCCTGATCGTCGGCAATCTGGACATCCATAGACAACTGGAAGCATGCATTGCAGGGTGGAAAGGGACCGAAGCGGCCCTGGTCTTTGGCAGCGGTTACCAGGCAAACGTTGGATTACTCTCGTCTCTGGTTGATGAGCCGGACCTTATCGTGTCGTACGAACTCAACCATGCCAGCATCATTGACGGATGTAGGCTCTCCAAAGGAAAGGTCGCCGTCTATCGTCACGGGGATGCAAAT
>JAUPKT010000284.1 GCA_030837305.1 Thermodesulfobacteriota bacterium | reverse complement strand
TCGTCTCCACCTATATAGGCAACCTTTGGCCCGGTCCGACCCACTTTACATCATACAGGCGCGCTCTCACATTGCTCTCTATGACGATCTCTTCTTCAGGAACCGATACCTTCAAGCCCTTGCCCGTGAGACTCAGGTCTCCCCCCTCCAGGGAAACCGGAGACGATGTCTCAGCACTCATTTTCTCTTCGGAGTAGTCTATTGAGGCTGTGGTAAACTTCAAGTCTCGATAATGGATGGTCACTAGTCCGCGGCCTGAAATGCTGCTATTCTTCTTGTCCAGCTCGCCTGTCTTAGCGGTCAAATAAATCTTGCCGCCTTTTCCTCCCTCATATACCACCACAGGGCCTGCTAATGTGATTTTGTCTACGGAATCTGCTGCAACAGCTTCCGTCGCTTTCAATTCCCAAGGTCTCATACCGGGAGAAGAGTACACAAAATTCTCTATGCGTATGTGACTGCCGTCGACGGAAGAATCAGGCCGTGGATACACACCACTCCTCAGATATCCAGACACGGCAAATCCTGCAATGAGAGAGCCCACAGACACCACAATGATTACTTGCGAAGCCTTCTTGATGTTGCGAAGCCTATACCAACGCTCTATTTCCGCGTGATTCATGATGAGCAGAATTCTCTCAATAGTATTTTTTCATAAATAATATCGGGCAATGGCATCCTCCCATTTCCCTTGGGCCTTGAGAATGATTTCAACCGCTTCTCGTGCCGCCCCTCGACCTCCTGGAAGGCGAGTGATGTAATCTGCCGCCGTTCGCACCTCCATCGGTGCCTCAGGAACCGTGAAACTCATTCCCACACGGCGCATTAAGGGAATGTCGACGACATCGTCACCCAAGACAGCCACTTGGTCTGCCTCCAAGCCCAGTTTTTCCATCAACTCTGCCAGAACGGGCCTTTTGTCCCAGATCTTTTGATACACCAAGCGGATGCCTAAATCCTCCGCTCGGCGGGAAACCACGTCTGACTCCCTGCCGGTTACAAATGCCACCTCTAACCCGCATCGCATAGCAATCTTTATACCATGTCCATCACGAACATTAAAGGATTTTATCTCCAAAGAGGTGCCGCCGAAAATAATTGAGCCATCAGTTAAGATGCCATCCACATCAAAAATTATTAATCGGATTTTTTGCATAGCTTCGTGAAGCCGATTATGAGACCGGAAGGCAGCCCCGGTGATAGTCTGTCTTTCAAGCCTGCCGGGTGCATCAATTGGCACCAGTTCATGAATTGCCGACAGATTCCGGATCAACGGCTCCAAGTCGGAGAGATTCAGAGAGTTGGGGCCGTCACACAACGCCTGGTCAGGTTGAGGATGAACCTCCATGAAAACTCCATCTGCACCTGCTGCTACTGCTGCACGCGCCAATGGGGCAACCAAAGACCTGTCTCCCGCCGAACAGCCGTCCCTGGCCCCTGGAAATTGCGCTGAATGTGTTGCATCGAATATTATGGGTACGCCATATCGCTTCATTCTCACTATGGATCTCATGTCCGCCACGAGGTCTCTGTAGCCGAATGTGGCGCCCCTCTCGGTCAAAAAGACCCTGTTGTTGCCCGTGCTTTTCACCTTGCTAACGGCGTGCTCCACGTCTTCCGGAGATTGAAACTGTCCCTTCTTAATATTAATGCAACGTCCGGTACGGCCGGCCGCCAAGAGAAGATCCGTCTGCCGACTCAAAAAGGCAGGAATCTGAATCACGTCGAGAACGGCTCCTGCGACCTCCGCTTGGTCCGGTGTGTGGATGTCGGACATGACCGGCAGGCCTGTTTCCGATCTAATTTCGTCCAATATCCTCAGTCCTTTTTCTATTCCAGGCCCTCGGAATGAATCCACAGACGTCCTGTTTGCTTTGTCAAAAGAAGCCTTAAAAATAAAAATGCCCTGAACGAGATCCCTGATTCTCAAGACCTCCAGGGCAATCTCGTGCGTCAATTCCTCGCTCTCTATAACGCAAGGCCCAACTATGAAGAAAAGCGCCCCGCTCGATGACATGGCCTCATAGTCCAAAGCATACTTACCAATTTCCGGTGCCTGTCCGGTCATTTATGCCTCCGAAAATGTCATGGATTACCGGCAGAAAATGGGAACCGCCGTATTGCTCCTTATGCGATTGGGAATTCACAAGGGCATGCGTGCGTGAGGAAGAACTGAACGTCTTGCCCGTATAACGCGGTCTTATGAATTTTGTGCCTCAAGGTGCGGCGATAACCTTCCCGGTGTCTTTTGGACAAGAATCTCGATCTACGCTGTGCTTAAATTCGAGACATGCCCTGATGTAAGAGGAAAACAACGGGTGAGGACTCATAGGACGAGACTTGAACTCGGGATGAAACTGACAGCCAACGAACCAGGGATGATCCTTATATTCTACCATTTCCACAAGTCTGCCGTCGGGCGACAAACCCCCGGACCGCAAACCCATGTCCTCAAGTCTTTCTCTAAAATCCGGATTGAACTCATATCTGTGTCGATGACGTTCCCCAACCACGGAGCGTCCATAAATCTGATGACAGAGGCTGTCAGGAGTTATCACACACTCATACGTACCAAGTCTCATGGTTCCTCCCATATCCGTTATCGACTTTTGTTCATCCATGAGGTGTATGACCGGGTATGGGGTTTGAGAGTCAAATTCCGTCGAATTAGCCCCTTGAAAGCCACAAACATTGCGAGCAAACTCCACAACGGCCATCTGCATACCCAAACAAATACCAAGGAATGGAATGCGATTCTCCCGAGAGTATTTCACGGCACGTATTTTGCCTTCAATGCCCCTGGAGCCAAAGCCTCCGGGAACAAGTATGCCATGCACATCAAGGAATTCATCTGATATGTCCTGCCTCTCAATCTGCTCAGAATCTATAAATTTCAAATTTACCCGAGCGTTATTACTCACCCCGCCTGCGAAAAGGGCTTCATTTAAGCTCTTGTAAGACTCCTTCAGGTCGACGTACTTGCCGACAATGCCGATGGTAACTTCCTCTTTCAAGGACTGAACGGCTTCAACGAAAGCCTGCCACTCGTCAAGTCGGGGAGCCCGTGTCCAAATATTCAGGATCTCTATAATTTTCTGATCAAGACCCTCCTCGTGCAGATTCAGGGGCACCTCGTAAATACAATCCACGTCCAGAGCGGCTATGACCTCCTCAGGCCTCACGTTACAGAAAAGAGCGATTTTTTCCTTGACCTCGCGGGCAATCTTTTTTTCTGTCCTACAGATAATAAGATCAGGCTGGATTCCTACTTCTCGCAGCGCCTTGACGCTATGCTGGGTTGGTTTGGTCTTGACTTCGCCGGAAGCCTTAACGAACGGGAGGAGTGTCAAGTGGACGTAAAGGACATTCTGGGGCCCTAAATCCGCTCTCAACTGACGGATGGCCTCGAGAAAAGGCAGACTCTCAATATCGCCCACGGTGCCCCCTACCTCGACAATAGCCACATCAACCCCATTCCCCAGGTCCCTTATATTATGTTTTATTTCATCGGTTATATGGGGAATTACCTGGACTGTGGCGCCAAGATACTCTCCCCGACGCTCTTTCTGAATGACAGCGTCGTAAATCTGCCCCGTTGTAAAGTTGTTCTTTTGCCGTAACACGGCATGAGTGAATCTCTCGTAATGGCCCAGGTCCAGGTCGGTTTCGGCTCCATCGTCCGTTACAAAAACCTCTCCATGCTGAAACGGATTCATAGTCCCGGGGTCCACATTTATGTATGGGTCCATTTTCAGCAGGGTTACCGTCAGGCCCCTGCATTCCATCAACGCCCCGATGCTCGCAGCGCAAAGTCCCTTGCCAAGGGAAGACAATACCCCACCTGTTATGAATATGAACTTCGTGCTCTTATACATGGCAAACCCCGACCCTTGTCCGATAAATTCAGTTCTATGACCTCTCAAAACAGAAAAACGGCGCTAATCTCATACGGAACGGATTCAATGTCAAGTCAATGTTTGCTTATCGACAACCCACTAATATCGCATAACAAAACACAGATACTGCGGTGAGGATTTTACTTGGACGATGTGGAAGGATCTACAAGGTCTCTCCAGTGAGTATTTGATAGAGACTGCGATATTTCTCGGATGTCTTATGAATGATTTCTTCAGGTAAAGCAGGTCCAGGGGCCGTTTTATTCCACTCAAGCGTTTCCAAGTAATCCCTCAAGAACTGCTTGTCCAAGGAAGGTGGCGAAATCCCGGGCTGGTACCGGTCAACCGGCCAAAAACGGGACGAATCCGGCGTAAGTATTTCGTCCACAAGACTCGGGACGTCGTCTATCAAGCCAAATTCAAACTTCGTGTCGGCTATGATAATCCCGCGTTCTTCGGCCCACTTGGACCCAAATAGGTAGAGTTGCAAGGTCGTGTCTCGTAACCAGTTTGCCGTCGCTTCTCCCACTAGGTCTTTGGCCTGCCCAAATGATATGTTTTCATCATGATCTCCCAACACTGCCTTCGTGGACGGCGTAAAGATTGGTTCAGGCAATTTGTCGGCCAAACGAAGACCCGCGGGCAAAGGAATGCCGCAAATGGAGCCCTCTCGTTGATAGTCCTTCCAACCACTTCCAATGATGTAGCCACGCGCAACGCATTCCACGGGGAACACCTTGGCCTTCTTCACGAGCATACTGCGACCTTGAACTTGATGAGCATGATCAGCAAGAATTGATGGATACTCAGAGGGAGAAGACGTGATAAAATGATTTGGGACGAGATGATCAGTTCGCTTCATCCAAAAGATGCTTAGATTATTTAAGACAATCCCCTTGACCGGGATAGGATTGGGCATGATAACGTCAAAGGCGGATATCCGATCAGTTGATATGATGAGGAGATTCTCGCCCACATCGTATATGTCTCGTACTTTTCCCCGACCGATGAGCTTTGCAGACGGGATATTTGTCTCCATGAGAGGGGCTTGGGTCGTCATTGGAACTCCACACAAAAAAGATCAAGAAGACTTGGATTTGGTACTATGAGCTGACAGTTTTGCAGCCAAAACCTTATCATTACGGATGGCACCATGCAATCAAATTCAGAGAGCGGTTGCGGGCTGAAGAAGAAGTGCCCTGACTGTAAGATGTGCCTCGGTTGCTCTGAAAACAGATGCGCCGCGTGCAGAACACATGCAAGAAAAGGACACGGACCAAGGATGTCTCTGAAGGAACAGATAGCCCTTTATGAAAGATTGAATCCCCATCTCTGCCCTGATTGCGTGTCCGCTGACATGCAATGTGCAAGCCCTGATTCTCGCCCTCAAAGAAAGAAACGAAAGGGATGATAGGGACCTTTGTCTCTTGTACTCATGCTAGGAGGACCAGTCGTATGTCCATCACATTGGTAAAGGTAGGGCCGGTGATGACCAGGTCTCCCAGAGCTTCAAAGAAATGATACGAATCATAGTTCAGCAGAAATTCATTCGGATCAAGTTCGAGGAACTCGGCCCTGCGTAATGTCTCCGAATCAGCCACTGCCCCTGCCGCATCCGTAGGCCCATCCGTGCCGTCGCTCCCTGCACTCAAAAAGACAGCCTCCTTAATTCTTGATACTTCCTTCACAATGGACATGATGAAGTGCTGATTTCTTCCGCCCAATCCGGTTCCGCGGACCGATACCGTTGTCTCTCCACCACTCAAGACACAAGCCGGACTGTGCAATGGATTACCGGATGCTCTGATTTCTTCTGCAATATGTGCGTGAAATCGTGCAGCTTCAATGGTATCTCCTCTCAAGGTTGAAGAGAGGACCGCAGCGTTGTAACCGAGTTCGGAAGCACGAGCCTTCCCGGCCATCAACGAAGCGATATTGCTGCCTATGACTATGTTAAAAACCTTCCCAAAAATCGCATCCTCAGGTTTCGGAGTTTCAGGTCTGAGGCCCTTCATGCCCCCTTTGAGGTGGATGATGACCGACCGGGGAACCTTTTCCAATAGCCCAAATCTTTCCATCACACTCCAGGCTGTTTCAAAGGTCGTTACATCACCGGCAAATGGACCTGACCCTATGGTGCCGGGATCATCCCCAATGACGTCTGACAACATGAGGTTGATAACCGTTGCCGGATACACACATTCGGCTAGACGGCCTCCCTTTATGGTGGAAAGGTGCTTCCTAACTGCATTTATTTCATAAATGTCGGCGCCTGCACTGATGAGTGATTCCGTTATCCACTGTTTGTCGGATAAAGATATGCCGGGAGCTGGAGCCGCCAAGAGAGCCGAGCCTCCTCCTGAAATACAACTGATCACCAAGTCCTTTTCGCTTAACGAATCGGCCAACGCCAAGATTTGTAGCGAGGCTGACTCGCTTCGAAGATCAGGAATCGGATGGCCCGCTTCCAAAACTCTTACCTTTTCAAGACGCTTCCCATGTCCGTATTTTACTGCCACCAAACCCTCATGAATGGAGTCAGCCAAAAGGGATTCCAAAGCTCCAGCCATTGAAGCTGAGGCTTTGCCCGCCCCCAACACAATAATCCTCTCAAAATCTTGCAAACCGACATGGTTGTTCACCCCAAAGAAGAGTTCGTTTCCCACGAGCCTTAGACTATTTCTCACCGCCCGGTCGGGGTCGGCCGCCTTTACGCAGGCATGGAAGATTTCAAGTGCGTCCTGTCTCAGTTGGGAGAGATCTCTCATGATGTTCCTATCCAGTTCCTTGGTTCTGCCTACGGAAGGCCGGCAACAAGACGAGGCGTCCCGTTAACCTTAGGGTTATGGTGCCTTGGCATGCTTACCAGGAAAGTTTATCAATTAGTTCCGGCGTTTCATAGCATCGGTCATTCAAGTCAATAAAAACAAAAATAGCAATAAAATAAACTAACAATAAATAAAAAAGTTCATTAAATGTTTTGGATAGGCTATAATTACTATATAAAATTAAGAAACAAGATGTAGCGATATGCGTGCAGGTCCCCTTACAGTTATAATCTCACTCATAGTCTTGGTCGCATGGCCTCCTTTGGCTGGAGCCATGGGCACGGCTTATGCCATCAATTGGCCTGAAAACCATGTGGGGCCTGTGTACGTGCAGGTACATGAAATTAGCTGTACACCTCCGTATGAGGTTACAGACAGGTTTATGCTGTATGTTACCTGGGAGGGCCGAACAGTGTGCTACCCAATCGGCAATACCGGAACCTATGTTTTCCAATTCTACAAATACGAAAATACGAAGGGTCCAATGATTGTGGCAGGAAATTGCTCATCCTTCAGAATCAGGTATAGTCTCGTGCCTCCGTGGATATGATGCATGGGCCGGGGCTGGTGTGCAGTAAGACCGTCTGTATGAAAACTATTCTGCTAACAAGCATTCATACGTTCCGGACTACCGCTCTGGTTGGAGCCGGTGGAAAAACATCACTGATGTTCTTTCTCGCTCACCAATTGGTTGCGTCTGGAAAGACGGTCATCACAACGACAACGACGAATATCTTGGTGCCCACAAAGATTCAAGCCCCCCTCACGGTACTGACGGAAACTGATCCCGGACTGGCAGGAGTAAAATCTGATCTCACAAAGTTGCGGCATATCTGTGTTGGATCTCACATCGACGGAACAACATCTAAACTCAAAGGTATTGACGATGACAAGCTTGCCGTGTGCTGTCAGCTGGCGGATCATGTCGTTGTCGAAGCGGATGGAGCAGCGGGCCGTGCCATCAAAGCACCCGAATCCTGGGAACCGGCCATTCCACGAAACAGTGACGCGGTTATCTTCGTCCTGGGGCTGGATTGTCTCGGAAAGCCCGCTTACGAGGACAACATCTTCCGACTAAATAGATTTTGTGAAATTACAGGATTGAAAAAGGGGGACACCATTGGACCCGAGGCATTGGCCACACTTGCGTGCCATTCGAATGGAGGAATGAAGAATGTGAGAAAACAGAATTCTTTTCTTGTGTACCTAAACAAACTTGACCTGCTTCATGAACCGTTTCGTCTGGACCAAATCGAGGCGGCTTTCACGGGAGCATGTAAATCAAAGAGACTCTTCGGCTTGGTGGCAGGGTCTGTGAGAAGCGAGGAATTTGTTGATATCCCTATCTAAATCAACGGAGAAGCCGGGGCCGCACCCTTTGGAGCCTCTTCAATAAGGGGCTGGTTCACAGTTGCATTAACCTCCTCATTAACGGAAAAGGCACCATGTGAGACATTCCCGAGCGGGCGTGAATCCTCCGTTGGCGCAATGGCGATTTCCAACTCTATCTGTGTTTTCTGCACGGTCTCAAAGTTTTCCGAGAGATATATTCGTGTTGCCCCGCTGCCGATAACTTCCACAAAACACTCACAATTAGGCGGAACTCCCACGATGGCAAAATTACCCTCATGATCCGTAACACTCTCTCCGGAATAATCACCGAGGCGAGATAAGCATCTGACCATGGTATTGGCGAAAGGCTGTGCCGTTCCTTTCGTTCGGACTACTCCTTTCACCACGCACCCATCGGGAATCATTCTAAAATTCAGGCCCTCTACCTTGCCCGCCTCCATCTGCAGAGAAATAGCCTCAGCCCCCTCCATGATCATGCCGCGTTTGTATGCCTTTAAGAGGTACC
>JAUPKT010000283.1 GCA_030837305.1 Thermodesulfobacteriota bacterium | reverse complement strand
CTAACCTACCAATATAATAAAGAACGCGGAAAGTGTGGTCCGTTACTAGGACACTCGCCCCTTTCCGGCCGACCTCTCGCATCCCATCCCGCACGCCATGGCTCTAGCTAACCTATTAATAGCACGGGTTTTATACGAAACAACACCTCAATCACCATGGTTGGCATGCATAATGCTTGTATAGGCTGAAAGGGTTATGAACATCACTACTCAACAATCTGAAGTGCTTCTTGGCTCTGTGAAAAAGGTGTCGCAACTGCAGCCGTCTCCGGTGGTCTCACGGTGAATGACCGGAACGATATTAATTCGTGGCTATAACAAAGAAGGCGAAGGAGGACATTACAATGACTATCGTAGAAGGCATCCTAGCGGTTATCTTGGTTTTATACCTTTTCCAGTAATAGGTTCGCCTGGAAATGATTGCTCGCAATATCAATGCGGCCGATTGACTCTGCTCAATTTCGCACAACAGATTGTGGCGGCAGTTGCGGATGGCGGAAGCGAAATGTATCAGGGTCAGTCACTCTAACAGAGATCAGCAATGCCCATCGAAAGGCAAGAAACGGGAGAAGGAAAAATGATGGGATTAAATTGCCGAGGAGGGTGAGTGACATGCTGGAAACCACGCAGGATTTCATGATGGGCGTAAGGCAGCAGCAACCGGTGGATGGGGGTGTTTATCGTGATTAGCCTCAAGCACCGATTTAAGGAAAGGAGTCACCAATGCCTCGCGAACCACGAATCGACGATTTCATAGAGGCTGGCTGGGGTGGGGCTGAGTCTGCCCTTTTTGATCCAGTTGCCTTTCATCACTGGAGGCAAAGGGCATTTGAAGTCCTCATCGCCATGGTTGGGCCGGATCATGTGTATACCAGACATTTCGAGAATTTCGTTCGACAAGGCGGAGAAACGGACCTTCGTGCTGCCTTCGGCAAACTGAGCGCAGCAAAAGAACAGTCCTGGGAAGGCGCTCAGACTGGTCAAAGCCGCCGGTAAAGTGACACCTGTCCCCGGAGTGAGAAAATTGTGCTGGGTTGACCCGGGCGAGATGGATTCCTGCAAGTTTATACCCCGTACAACGCCCACGACCTCTCCGAGGGAAAGATCACCGCATATTTCTGATGATTGCGGCAAGTCATGGATACCATGCTTGCCGGTTCCAATGGCGGAATCATTTGCTGTTGGAAATTATGACGAGTCTGAAATGAGATAGAAGATGAAGGCGAGAATCACACTCTATGAAAGCAAATGATAAAAACCACCGTACCATTTTACAGAGGATCGCCCGGAGAGCGATGCTTGAGAGAGGATTGCTCCCTGACTTTTCTGCAGAAGTGCTTGCCGAACTTCGTGGAATGCAGACACCTGCTGCAATCAACGATGAGCCGGTTCGTGATTTGAGGGACCTGCTGTGGGCCTCCATTGACAACGATGACTCTCTTGACCTGGATCAGCTCAGCTTTGCCGAGGCAATATCGGGTGACAAAGTAAAGATTCTTGTTGCTGTTGCCGACGTAGACTCACTCGTTAAGAATGGATCAGCCATTGACGAACATGCTCGCCATAACACTACCTCTGTTTATACAGCGGCTCAGATATTCCCAATGCTTCCTGAAAGACTTTCCACCGACCTCACATCCCTGAATTTCAATGAGGATCGCCTATCAATTGTTGTTGAAATGATTATTGGTGCGGACGGATCTCTTCACGATTCTGATCTCTTCAGGGCTCTGGTCCGTAATCATGCGAAGCTCGCATATATCAGGGTCGCCGCATGGTTGGAAGGGAGTGGAAGTATGCCTGAGGCTATTGCCGCCGCAAATGGACTTGAGGAGAATCTGCGCATACAGGACAGGATAGCACAGCGCATGAAGAATTTCCGACATGTTCAGGGGGCTCTTAGTTTGGAAACCATTGAGGCGAGACCAACATTTGACGGCGATTACATCCGTGATGTCGAGGCGGATAAGAAGAATCGTGCCAAGGACATTATCGAGGATTTCATGATAGCTGCAAATGGCGTGACCGCTCGGCATCTCTCATCACGAAAATTCCCTTCGATCCGCCGTGTGGTACGCATTCCAAAACGATGGGAACGCATTGTCGAGATCGCCAGGGAGCAAGGGTTCAGGCTTCCTGAAAAGCCGGATTCAAAAGCGCTTGATGAGTTTCTAATCAATGAGAAAGCAGCCGATCCACTTCGATTCCCCGACCTATCCCTTGCTGTTATCAAACTCTTAGGACCTGGTGAATACATTTCAGAACTCCCCGGCGAGAATGCCGCAGGACACTTTGGTCTCGCTGTCAGGGACTATACCCATTCCACAGCCCCTAATCGTCGCTATACCGATCTGATCACCCAACGCTTGTTGAAAGCCGCCATAGATCGGCGATCTTCACCATATAGCAATGATGAACTGGATGCTCTCGCGAAACATTGCACGGAAGAAGAAGATGCTGCCAAGAAGGTCGAACGGCAGGTCGGCAAATCCGCAACTGCGCTTCTCCTGGAATCGAGAATTGGGGAACAGTTTGATAGTATTGTCACTGGTGCTTCTTCCAAAGGCACGTGGGTCCGGCTCGTAAACATGCCTGTTGAAGGAAGGCTGATCCGTGGGTTTGACGGAATTGATGTCGGGGACCGGATTCGCGTGGAGCTGATATCCACAGACGTTGACAGGGGATATATCGATTTCAGGAAAGTTGGCCCATCAAGACATTGATGCTGTAGCCGATGTCTCCTATGTTCCAAAGTCGTAAAAACCTTTTTATGGATCAACTCCGCCGTGAGGTGGACCTGACTATCCACCGTTTTCCTAGAGATTTGTTTCTCTCTCGGGAACCGGACCGTGTCAAAACCGAAACGGTGGTGTACGGTATCCACTACGCAATGTCGTTTCCAGCGTTTGTAGCGTCCGCGATCGTAATAGATTCATCTGATGTACGGCCGTGCCGATGTCGACCGGAAAGCCTCTCTGGGCGTTTTGCCTTCCCGCGGCTGCCTGGTCCCAGCTCCAGATTCGCGCGAGAATCGTGGACGTTGATCTTGAATCTCGATGGTTGAATCTGATGGCCCTTCACCAACACGCTCAACATTCTCCCCTTTTGACAACTTT
>JAUPKT010000282.1 GCA_030837305.1 Thermodesulfobacteriota bacterium | reverse complement strand
CCGGTCGCCCCGGTCCCCAAGGGCTCTCCCAGGAGGGCTCATTGGGCTTGGATGCCTTCCATAGAGCAAAATCCAGGGGGTTGCGTTTTTTTTCGTCCACTTCCACCCGGGCTCCAGCAACAAGATCCTCGATTTTCTTTCCCGAGAGTTTTCCGTATCCTGAAAACTTCTCCACAGAAAACATGACGTCGCCATCGGTTTCGTACGCAAACCCACGATCCATAAGCCCGGCTATGATCTGCTTGATCTGGTCTATGTGTTCCGTAGCTCTCGGCTCATGCGTGGGCCGTAGGACGCCGAGGGCATCCATGTCGATGTAGAATTCCTGTATGAACCGCTCTGCCAAATCTTTCCAATCTTCGCCACGCTCGTGCGCACGGTTGATGATCTTGTCATCCACGTCGGTGAAGTTTCTCACATAGGTGACTTTATAGTCTTTGAACAAGAGGTATCTGTACACAACGTCGAAGAGGACGATGGAACGTGCGTGCCCAATGTGACACATGTCGTAGACCGTGACACCACATACATACATCTTGACGACCTCTGGATTCGTGGGGACGAATTCTTCCTTTTTTCGGGTCATCGTATTGTATATTCTTAGTCCCATGCCGTATCTCCTCGCACCCATGTACGCAGCTGAGGTGCCGTTAGATTTCTTTCTTAGATTATTTTTTTCATTCCATCTGGATCTTGTTACTTTAGTGTTTCTGGATAAGGAGTACTATCGCCGAACTCCCCAGGCCCTCCCGACGCCCAATGAATCCAAGTTTCTCCGTGGTGGTGGCCTTGAGGTTTATTCGATCGTTTGAAATGCCCATTGCATGGGCCAAATTATCTTCCATGGTTTTTCGATACGGATGAAGTTTGGGTTCCTGTGCAAAGATCGTGATATCCACATTTTCTATCTCGAACCCTTTTTCTCGAATCAATCGGCAAACTTTTTTCAGAAGCTCCATGCTATCGGCATCTTTAAACTGTTGATCAGTGTCCGGAAAGTGCAGCCCAATGTCCCCCAGTCCTGCTGCGCCCAGGAGTGCGTCCATCACGGAATGCGTGAGGACATCAGCGTCGGAATGACCATCGAGACCCTTCTCGTACGAGACGTGGACGCCTGCGAGGATGAGTCTCCGCCCGCTCACCAGCTTATGAAAATCAAATCCTTGCCCAACTCTCAACATACTGTACCTTACAGACTGGTCATTTTGTAGGGGAGTTTAGCCCATGCTCCGACGGCAATCAAGATTTCGGGTAAACCCGGTCCCAGAAGGAGAGCCTCCTTGACTGACTTTCAACGTTACCGTAGATTGCATTAACTCTGTTAGCTGTAGCGATGCTCTGGGACCTTGATGACGAGCGATGGTGATCAGGGTCTACCCCAGCGGGGCGAATTGTTGAGTCACCGATTGTCCTTGGCCGAGTTGTGAAAGAGCGATGTTTCGTGGAATGAACAAGAATTCACGGCTTAGATTACGATCTCTCCTCGCATGGATTGGGTTGGGTTTGCCTGTGCTGATGGTCTGCGCAGCGGTTTCAGGTTCACTGGGCATAACAGCCGGACTCTATGTGGCGTTCTCCCAGGATTTACCGTCTATTCCTGATCTGAGGGCATATCGACCAAAAACAGTATCGACATTTTATGCAGATGATGGATCGGTGATCGGCCTTTTTTATAAGGAAAAGAGGTTTCCCATATCGATTGCCTCAGTGCCGCCCCACGTCGTCAACGCATTCCTCGCGGCGGAAGACGCCCGTTTCTTTTCACATACCGGTCTAGACATTCAAGGCGTCTTTCGAGCATTTGTGAGGAACTTGAAAGCAGGCAACTTCTCTCAAGGTGGAAGCACCATCACCCAGCAGGTGACAAGAAATTTACTCCTTTCGAGAGAAAAGAAAATTTCACGGAAAGTGAGAGAGGCGATTCTTGCATATCGTGTGGAAAAAACCTTAAGCAAGAGCGAAATATTGGAACTGTATCTGAATGAGATCTACCTTGGGAAGGGCGCATATGGAGTGGAATCGGCTTCGGGGACTTATTTTGGCAAGAATACCAAGGACCTCGACGTTTGTGAGGCAGCCTTTATTGCCGGCCTTGCTGCAAATCCCTCAAAATTTTCCCAGGCAAAAAACCTCCATGGGGCCCAAAGACGCAAAGAGATGGTCCTTGAACGGATGGCCCGCAACGGGTTTATAAGCGAGGATGAATATCAGGCTGCAGTGCGGCAGGAGTTGGCTTTTCGCGAAGAGCTTCCCACACCTTTTGACAAGGTACCGTATTTTACTGAGGCTGTAAGACAATACATTGTTTCTCGGTACGGAGAGAACAGCCTCTATAACGAGGGGCTCCAGATCTGGACAACATGTGACTTGGGGCTGCAACAGGCTGCAACCGAATCTTTGATCAAGGGGTCACGAGCCTGGGAAAAGAGACAGGGGCGTCCAAGGGGATTGGTAAAAAGACTGGAAGCCGCAGAGGTGCAAACTTTTTTGGCTAGGCGTTCGGAGGAGTCTTATTCTGTGGGTGACGTGCTTTCGGCGGTTGTTACCGGTAACCAGACCATGAAACAGACGAAACAAAAGAAGCAGTCCGTGGATTTTCAGGACTGCGTCATTGGTTTGGAGGGAAACAGACAGGAGAGGGTACGCCTGCCCGGGGGGGTGCCATACCGTCCTAACGACCTTGTTCGTCTCAGAGTTGCGGGGACGACAGACCATGGTATGGAGCTGGAGCTTCTGGACGTGCCACCGGTTCAGGGAGCCTTGATATGCATCGAGAACCGAACGGGTTTTGTGAAAAGTCTCGTCGGGGGCCTGGACTTCGACACTTCCAACTTCAACCGAGCAACGCAGGCTCTCAGGCAACCAGGCAGCGCGTTCAAAGCTGTTCTTTTCGCGGCCGCTCTGGAGTATGCAGCTTTGGGGCCCTACAGCCTCGTTGTGGATGAACCCATCGCAATTATATCTCAGTCGAAGGATTCTCCCTGGATTCCGTCAAACTCGGACGGAGGATTCCAGGGAATTCTGTCCCTCTCGCAAGCTCTGGCAAGGTCTCGAAACACAACTGCGGTAAAAGTTTTTCTGGAGGCGGGAGCAGAAGGAGTGATTCGAATGGCGCGAGACATGGGGATTCGCTCAGCGCTCGGCAAGAACCCTTCGCTGAGTCTCGGGGCGTCGGAAGTAACCCTCATGGAATTGACCGGTGCATACACTGTCTTCCCTAATCTTGGGATGAAAATGCCTCCTGTGTTGGTAAAAAAAGTAGTCGATCGGTACGGAAGGGTGCTCGAAGACAATACGAACAGATCTTTGGATCTCGAGCGTTTGGTCTCTGATGGTAGGAACATCTTTGCGAAAGGGGTCAGTTTGCAACCGGAAGGCAGAGTGGCGGGACTGGGCGTTGAAGATACCGAGATGCCGGGCAAGGGTTTTCCCACTGACGTTAGAGGCTTATCGACGATTGACAAAGGTCCGAATTTGGATATTCAAAGTTTTCTGGAGAATTCTTTTCCCGGGAGGAAACTCACCAGATTCTCACCTGAGCGAGTTAT
>JAUPKT010000281.1 GCA_030837305.1 Thermodesulfobacteriota bacterium | reverse complement strand
GCTTTTTGCTGAGCCTCTTGAACTATGGGATCGCCTGTATAGGGAGCCTGTCCCTGTTCTTGCTGCTGACCATAATAGGCCTGTTGCTGAGGGTTTTGCCCATAACCCTGCTGCTGGTAACCCTGTCCGTAAGCCTGTTGCTGACCATAACCGTATGGTTGCTGATAACCCTGAGGCTGTTGATAGCCTTGAGGTTGCTGATAGCCCTGGGGTTGATAAGGCTGCTGTTGGTAGGCCGCCTGGGGACTCTGATACTGCTGTTGAGGCACCGGTTGCTGGTAATACTGGCCCTGGCCTGTAGGGGTTGAAGCCTGTTGCTTGGCACTGGAAGATCTTTTCTTAGAGGTTGATGTCTGCCTCTGACTTGGCTCCGCCTGCCTTTGGGTGGCCTGCGTCGGCGCTTGGTACCCTTGATACGGCTGATACCCCGGCTGTTGAGTCCCACCACCGTAATAACCCGAAGATTGATCCGGCGACGAGTACATGCCTGCCTGGGAGCCAACTTGAGGCTGAGAGTAACTCTGGCTCGAGGGGGAGGCCGGATAGTAACTCGTTATGGGGACTGAATTGGGATAATTACCGGTCACGGCTTCGTAACCCCCTGAACGCTGTAAATTGTCCAGGTAGTTATGCCAGTCAGGATAGTAAACCGGCGGTGTGGTGCCATCGAGACTTCCTGTCGGCGACTGAATTAAACTCGATGTCCCGTATCCGCCCGAATTGTCCTGCCCGTCGCTCCATTGTGATGAGGCATTGTCCACAGGGGTAAGCGCCAGCATAGCAAGCCCCAAAAACCAAAGCCACTTCCTGTCCATTTAAGTCTCCTTTCGGCCGAAGCGTCCCCGCAGGAGGCTACCCGAACTTTATAATCGTTTTCCTACGGCAATACACCTTATCGGAAACATAGAATGTATCGTCTATATTTTCACACGTCATATTATATCTATTTTTATAAGAAAATCAAGCCGAAAAAAAGTTTCAAGACGATAAATGAGACAATATTTCAAGGCAATAGCTGGAATTATATAAATCTGTTTTCGCGAATTAATTTATTTTACTACTTTCAATAAATTTCTCATCACCTTTGGCATTTCGTTAGCATTACTTGAGGCTAATCTCTCATTAAAAATCTTGTTTTTAACTCTTACCGAATTGATCAGGAAATAAACAATAATGGCCCTCTCCCAATCCCTAGTCGGGGTAAAGTCGGAAACCTTCTTCAGGTATTGTTCCTGCAAAATCGACAAGGATGCTTCATCAAAATCCAAAATTCTATCGGCAAGTCCCAACAAAACCTTCTCTATTCCCACGACTCCTCCGTTGATTGCCTGACTTAGTTCACGCTCCTATGTTAGAAAATCGCCTTCTCCGATTGCTATGCTGCCAAGGCCCCCGAAAAATATCCAAACAAGAAAGGATTATCTCACCCATCAACAGCCTTTTCAATCCCGGCTTCAAGCGCAGCTAAATTCATCGTACGAATCTTTTCTCTGGTTTCCTTCAGAAAGTGGGCCCTCAGTATCTCAGGCCCAACAGGAAAACCTTCCACGGTAGACGCAAACCCAAACATGACAACGTTTTCCAGCCTCGTAAAGCCAAGAGATCGAGCTATCGCTGTTGCATCAGCTCGTTTGACATTGACCTCATCACTCAAGGGTGAGTTTTCTCTCACCATTCCATCGTGTTTGAGATAGTGAATATTGTTCTGCGTTTCACTCGAGTCCAAAGAAACCAAAAAATCCGCTCGGCCGAACTGAACAAGGGGAGAGAAAAAATTCCCTATTCTCAAATGGCTGTTGATTGATCCGCCTCTCACGGCCATGCCGTGGGTTTCCGACGAAATCACGTTTCCACCCAAGTCAGTGATGATCTGGCCGATCTGCCGCGTCAGAAAAATTATTCCTTGCCCTCCGCGACCACACAATATCAACTCACTCATAATCAATTACCTTTTTTGATGGCTTGAGATGGGCACATCTTCAGGCAGAAGCCGCACCCGTTGCAGAGATCCCAATTAATCACAACGCGTTTCTGTTCCTTTACCAAGGAAATGGCTGGACACTCGAGATCCCGAATACAGGTCATGCAACGGTCGCATTCATCTCCCACGATGAATCTGTCCGGCGAGAGATTCACACCGGGACTCTGGATGCAGGGTCGCCGCGCGATAATGACTGATATTCCCTGTTTCTCGTTGTAAGTGTAATTATCGGCCTCCTGCAAAAGAGTTTGAAATGATTCATACTCGTAGGGATCACCCACCTCGCAGAAATCTACACCGCACCCCCTGACCAGTCTTTCAAGGTCTACCCCCACCCCTGAACTCCCATCAGCCAAGAAATCATGTGCCGGCGTGGGTTGGCCACCAGTCATGGCCGTAGTACTGTTGTCCATGATGACGAGCACAAAAGGGGCTCTCGTGTGAACAGCATTTATTAAAGCCGGAACACCCGCATGATAAAAGGTGGAATCACCAATAGTGGCAACAATCTTTGCATCATCTCGTTCAATAGGCGCCTGAGCGAACCCCCCTGCCATTCCCACCGACGCTCCCATGCACAGACATGTGTCAACCGCCCCCATATTGATCCCCAAAGTGTAGCAACCGATGTCTCCTGTAAATATGGCCTTGTCGAATACTTTTCTTATGAGGAAAAATGCCGAGCGATGTGGGCACCCGGCACAGAGTGAAGGTCTGCGCGACTTAATCTCGGGAACGCTCTTGCTTCTCGGGGCAGACTCCAAGGCGCGACAGATGAGTTCATCTACTACTTCCGGCGTTAATTCTCCCTGTTCAGGCACCTCTCCGGAGAGTCTGCCTTTCACTTTTCGTCTATCCTCCATCTGCAGTTCAAGAACCGGATACGTTTCCTCAATTACCAGAGTTCTTTCATAGGAATCGACGATTTCCTGAAGAGCCCTTGCGTTGGCGGGAAAAGGCATGTCGACCTTGTACACATCTACCGGATAGTGTTCAGAATCCGGGGCTACGATATCCCTTACGTGAGACGACACGGAACCGGATGTGATAACAGCGAGCCGGGCATGAGCGTGTGCTGCGACTTTAATAGGTTGAGCACTCGGTTCATTTGCCCTTATCTGAGAAATCTTCTCATTGAGTTCTTTGTGCAAGACCAAACGGAATCTGGGTATAGCCGCCCACCGCTGCCAATTCTTCTTGAATGGTCCCGCATCAACCACAGGTTTTAGATCTCCCAGAGCCACGTTTTGACGCGCATGACACACCCGTAAACACGGCCTGAGAATGACGGGGACCTCATAGCGTTCGGAGATCTCAAATGCCTCCATGGCCATGTCTTTGGCCTCCCGTGGTGTGCCGGGATCAAGAACAGGCACCTTGGCAAACCATGCAAAAAAACGGCTGTCCTGCTCCGTTTGGCTGGAATGAGGACCGGGATCATCGGCAACCACGACAACGAGTCCTCCTCTGATCCCAAGATAGGCTGCGCTGAGAAATGAATCACTCGCCACATTCATGCCGACCATTTTCATGGCTGCCACGCTGCGACATCCGGCCAAGGAAGCACCGTAAGCCGTCTCAAATGCCACCTTTTCATTCACCGACCACTCGAGATAAATGGAGTGCGCCAACGAGTTTTTCCATCTCACCAACGACTCCATAACCTCCGAGGATGGAGTTCCAGGGTAGGCAGCGGCAACGAGACAGCCTGACTCTATAATACCTCTTGCAATGGCTTCGTTGCCCAGCAAAAAAATCGATGGGTTAGTCGTTTGTTGTGTCATAATTCTCTCATACAGGACGTCTCATGAGCTGTCAATCATGCAGAGACCTTTTCCAAATGCCCCTCCACGTTGACAAATGAAGGGCCTCACAATAGAATCGGGGTAGCTGTGCCCTGAGACAGCCTCCATCAAACGTAAGGAGGAACAATAAGATGCGGCGCTATGCAAAATTACTCATTCCTTTTGTAGCCCTCGGCATATTCATGTTTCCAGAGATCGCTTCGAGCCAAAGAGTCATCTACGTTGTGTGCCGGCAATACGTGGCTGAAAAGAGTTGCTACAAATGCTCGGACTATTTTTCGGTTCAAAACGAAGATGAGGCTGTTCGAAAGTGCCAAAGACGGGGATACGATGAGCCGAATTACTTTCGGAGTGTCAATGCTATCCGTCGCTGGGTGCTTTCTAACTGCACGTGCGGGGATGACGATTCCGATTGAACCGCGCCTTTCGATCCATCACAAAGAATCTGATGCATAATGAAGAGAGAAAAAGGATTTGTCTCCGACAGATCCTTTTTGTGCTTACAGAGCCCCTCAGATTACTCCCCACGAGAACGGAATAGACCGTGAATTGCACAGCTCTCATAACGGCCGGCGGCACAGGAACACGCATGGGCACGTCGCTGGTGAAGCAGTTCTTGGAACTCGACGGGATCCCCATTCTCCAGAGAACCGTATCTATTTTCGTCCATCATCCTCTGATACAGGCTGTGGTGGTAACGATACCCGTTGAATATACCGATTACTGTCGGGAACATGTTCTTGATGAACTCATTGATCTGAAGCCGG
>JAUPKT010000040.1 GCA_030837305.1 Thermodesulfobacteriota bacterium | reverse complement strand
GACACAAAACACAGTGCCAGAAAGACGTTTTCGATTCCCCATCTCGTTTCAATAAACTGTATCATTTTGACCGCCAAAGCCCCTACGCCGAAGGTAACGATAAACTTGAGGCCGTAGGCTGAGTGATGAAGTCGTTTCGGTGTGTACACGGCAACAAGGGTGTTTTCCAGTGCCTGCATGCCCAGTTGGAAAAAGAAATACATGGACGCGGCAGCCACGAGGGGAATGTTTTGGGTGAAGACCGCCATGAGGGCGGCGGGAACGCACATGGCGTGGAAAAAGAGATAGCCGTATCTTCTGGGGAACCTCTCGCCTACGTGACCGCCAACGTATTGCCCCAGCATGCCGACCCCAAAAACCAGGGTTGTGAGGATACTGGCGACAAGATTAGCAGACACGGTATGATCGAATGTGCTGGACAGCCAAGCAACGATACCTGTGGTTTTCAGTTGAAGATATGATGGTATGATGACTGATGCGCCCGTGTAGGCCACTCCGCCCAGCATCATGGCAATGAGGAGGACAAGAAAAGCTCTGATCATACCATTGTCGTCGGTCTCCCCATGAGACGCTTTGACCTTGGATTCATGGAGAGGCATCAGAAATAAGAGCCCAATACCCAGGATGTTTAACACACCCAGTACGAGCAATGCCGACCGAGGTCCTGCTATCCACGAGGCAACTCCGGTGATCAGCGGGGCAAGGGCTAAACCAAGACCTCCAAAGACGGCATTGTACCCCATGGCTACACTCACCCGGTCCATGCCCTTGGAGATGAGTCCCATGCCGATGGGATGATAGATTGCGGAAAACAGACCCACACCTGCCAGCGCAATACTCAATGCTGTGGGATCGTTCATGTAGAACGCCGCAGCGCAGCCACAGAGCCCCGAGCCGAGAAACATGAGCGCAATCAGGCTTTTTCCACCAATGCGATCTCCCACAATCCCCCACGGCAGGGCCATGACGCCGAACAAAAGGTATTGCCAGAAAGAGAGGCCTAAGACCGCAGCCATGTCCATGTTCAAGACGCTTGTCAGGGGCAATACGATTGCCGGAAACACCAACATATTATAATGACTCATGAAATGACCAAAAGAAGTCACCACGAGAATACGCTTCTCTCCTGAATTCACGTACGAAAACCTCCTCAGTGAACACGCAAGTTCTCGGACATACCTTTCATAGGCAGCCGCGATAATAATGATATTCCTTCTGAAAGGCAAAGGTGTGGAAAACATTTCTTGAAGTGTGTTCTAAATCACTTTACTATGGCCCTCTGAGGGGTTTTGACGTCGCTATATTCGAAAAAAGCTTCATAGGTGTTCTCCGAAGTAGACGCGAGTTCGAAGTGTACTGCGTAGATTTGTCTGAAAAGCGCAATAGCGTGACAGCGGATTTCATTGCGGATCGGATTCAGACAGAACTGTAGACAAAAGATATGAGAGGATTCCTTTGACCAATCCTTTTCCGACGACTTGTCTTGTTTAGACCACTAGGGAGGTGTTTTCATGGAAATCAGGGAGCCGGACATCATGCGCGACGGTGTGCTTATCTTGGATGACAATGAATTTCAGCCCAGCAACGTATGTATCGTGACCGGCGCTGGAGGCGGTATTGGTCGAGCTACCGCGGTGGCTGCAGCAGTCAATAATCTCGTGACAGTGGGGCTTGATATAAACGAAGCCGAGGGACAAAAGACGAAGGAGATGGCGGAGAGATTGGGAGGCAGGATGGTTTTTGTGAAGACCGATCTTGCAAGTGACCCGGACATCGAGAACGCGGTGCATGAGGCGGCCAAGCTGGGGACCATCAAATTCGTCGCCAACATCGCCGGGATGCAGCACATCGATTCGGTTGAGAATTTCCCCATGGAGAAATATGACTTGATGCAGAAGATAATGCTAAGAGCCCCATTTTTCCTCTCAAAACTTACCATCCCCCACATGAAGCGAAGCTCTTCCGGCACGGGAGTCATTGGGAATATGTCTTCGGTGCATGGTCACATCTGCACATTGAACAAACCCGTGTACAACATCACCAAGTTCGGTTTAAGGGCCCTTTCTCAGTCGATTTCTGCTGAGGGAGAGGGGAAGATCAGGTCCTTCTCCGTGAGTACGGGATTTGTGAAGACCGGGCTGGCTTTGAATCAGATTCCAGCCCAGGCCAAGCAGCGGGGAATAACTCCTGAGGAGGTGGTCCGCGACGTGATGATGGGCAAATCCCGCATAAAGGAGATGATGGAACCGATTGAAGTTGCCAACCTCTTCCTTTTTGGATTCTCGAGGTTCTCGAAGTATCTGGTTGGAGGCGACCTCCTGGTGGATGGCGGCATGGTGCTCACCTATTAGAGTTCTTTGAGCAGTCAACAGACGATAGTCGCTGGACACCATTGGTTATTCGCCGACGGTTTACGGCTGCATAAGTTCGTCGGTCCGAGATGCGAAAAAGTTCTGGAAATTCTGTCGCAAAAAGGTTACTTGTGACATAACCAGAATACTATAATCACTCCTGATATACGTTCGGGCATGTCTCCCGGATAGAGGCCTCAGAAATCAGACGGAAAGGAGGTATTTGCCGACTGCACGGCAAAGGCTTGTATCGTTTTCTTAACCAGTAACGCATTATTGGGGAGGTATTGAGGATGAGGACAATAGGAAGGATGTTCTTGGTTTTGGCCATAGCGCTGTCCTTTTGCGCGTTTTCGGTCATCGGAGCCATAGCCCAAGAAAAGAAGGAGCCGAAAAAGATCGAGAAGTTCGGCGAGGATCAGAGGGCTAAGGAATGGAAGGCGAAAAAATGGGCCACGTCGGACAAGAAGTTCACGTGGCGTGCGAGTGATCCTTGGGGTGGACTTTTGTTCCATGACTTTCTCATTCATTTTGCCGACAGCGTGAGGGCATGCAGCGGTGGTCGGCTTGACATTAAGGTGTTTCAGACGGGCGCCATCGTGCCTGCAATGGAGATTTTTGACGCTGTAGCCAAAGGAACGTTGGATGTCGGTCATTCCTGGCCCGGATACTGGAAGGGCAAGAATGAGGCTTTCGTAGCCTTCGCATCCGTGCCGTTCGGCCTTGATGCCGAAGGATACAACATTTGGTACTATGAGCGCGGCGGCGACAAGATGCTGCAGGAACTGTACGGGCGCTTTGGAATGGTGGGTTTGTTCTGTGGAAATTCCGGTCAAGAGCTTGGGATTCACTCAAAGAAAAAGGCCAGCAAGATGGAAGACCTCAAGGGCATGAAGGTCAGGACTGTCGGCTGGTACCAAGACATTCTCAATCAGCTGGGGGTGAATGTATCGCCGCTTCCCGGGCCGGAGATCTTTCTCGCTCTTGAAAGAGGGGTTATTGATGGGTGCGAGTTCTCCAGCCCGGCGGTAAACTTTCCCCAAGGTTTTCATGAGATCGCGCCTTATATCATCGAGCCTGGGGTGCATCAGCCATCATGCCAATTCGATGTCTTCATCAACAAGAAGAAATGGGAAGAGCTGCCTGAGGATCTCAAGGCCATTGTGGAAATCTGCGCCAAAGAGACCCAGCTCTGGTCCTGGGCATGGATCGAAAACCTTAACATCCAGGCAATAGACATCATGGCCAAGAAGGCTGAGTT
>JAUPKT010000280.1 GCA_030837305.1 Thermodesulfobacteriota bacterium | reverse complement strand
TGTGACAAAAGAGATGATGTTGCAAAAGCAACTTGTTTGGTCTCAAAAAATGGAAGCGGTGGGTATTCTCGCTGGAGGTATTGCCCATGATTTCAACAACTTGCTTCAGGTCATATTAGGGTATTCACAAATTATTCTCCAGCGCGAAGCATTGGGGGACAAAGCTAAGGCCGACATTCAAAAAATAACTTCTGCGGGCAGAAACGGAGCGGAACTCGTCCAGAGGCTACTGGCATTCAGTAGAAAGGCCGAAAGTCATCTTCGACCGGTTGATGTGAACCCGCACGCCGAGCAACTCAAAAATATCTTGGAGAGAACCATTCCAAAGATGATTCAGATTAGGTTGTTGCTTGGGAAGAATATTGCAACCATCAAGGCGGATCCTTCTCAACTTGATCAGATTCTGATGAACCTTGCTCTTAACGCAAGCGACGCCATGCCTGACGGGGGTACCCTGACGATTGAAACGGGAAATGTTTTTCTGGACAATTCATATTGCCAGACACATGCCGGGGTTCTTCCAGGCCAATATGTTTCTCTTGGAGTCTCGGATAATGGCTTCGGGATGGACGACACGACACGAGAGCACATTTTCGAGCCTTTCTTTACAACCAAGGAAACCGGCAAGGGCACGGGCCTAGGCCTCGCCATGGTCTACGGCATAGTTAAGCAGCACGGGGGCTATATCACTTGCGAGAGCGAACCGGGACAAGGAACTCAGTTCAAGATCTATTTTCCTGCAGTTGAGATTCCGGAGACCGTACCGGCAACCAAGCCGGAGGAAGTGATTCCCAAAGGGGGTATTGAGACTATTCTACTGGTTGATGATGAAGCCGTTTTGAGGGATATGGGCGGAGAAATTCTCGGTCAAGGAGGCTACACCGTACTGAATGCTTCCAACGGGGCTCAGGCGTTGGAAATATATATGAAGGAAAGGCAACGGATATCCTTGGTGATTTTGGATCTCGTCATGCCTGGGATGAGCGGAAAACGCTGCCTGGAAGAACTTCTCAAAATTGATCCCACGGTTAAAGTGATAGTAGCCAGCGGATTGTCCGTGGATGGTCACTCGAAAACCTTCATCAGGGAAGGCGCTAGACGGTTCGTAAGCAAACCCTATGATGTGACACACCTGCTCAAGACAGTGAGGGATGTCTTGGATGCAAACTGACTTGAAGATCATTTTGTGAGGGAATCGGAAGTTTGTGAACGAGTGTTTCGCTGCCCCAGAGGTAGAGGATGCTTGAGCTAACCCCAAAAACTAGGCTACTCCTTGAATACCTGAAAGACCTGTTCCGTCAAGCGGGAATCAGAGCCTACTTTGCCATTGCAGTGTTAATTGGTATGGGGCTCACCCAAGGGATCGGACTGCTTATGCTGATCCCATTCCTGCAATTGATAGGAATCGGTGATTCTGCGCCTGAAGGTATTGTGGCAATAATCGGCAAGATATGGCATAGCAGCGGCCTTCCTCTCAGCTTGCCCATGGTGCTGGTCGTCTACGTCGGGATCGTCTCTTTATACGCCGTGACACAACGATGGTCCACCATACTGAACTCCAAGCTGTCTCATGCATTTACCCGTAAGCTCCGCGACGATCTCTTCACATCCATGACGCGTGTTCAATGGCTGCGTTTCATTCAGATCAGGGGATCGGACATCAATCATGTTATGACATCAAATCTCACGACCATAGATAACGGAACGTATGGGCTTTTTGCGCTGATCAGTACGATCTTCGTTGTGATTGTGCATGTAGGGATAGCTATGATGTTGTCTTTTCCTCTGACGTGCGTTGCGATTGTCAGCTCCGGATTATTGCTTCTGGTTCTGAGGCCCCTCAATCGCAGGTCATATGAGCTTGGTGAGGAATGGCGTCAGACCATGGCTTCCCTATTTGGTGTCTTGATGGAACATCTAGCCGGCATGAAGGTTGCCAAGAGTTTCGGAGCGGAAGATCGGCACATTCGGAGCTTTTGCTCATTGAGCGGCAATCTTGAGCAACAGGCCAATCGGTTTGCAGGGATTCTTTCTTCAACGGGGATGTATTACGAAATCGGTGGGGTCGTTGTGGTGAGCGTATTTTTTCTCGTGGGAGTTCAAATACTGGAAATTCCTGTTTCCAGGCTGCTGATAATGATTTTCCTCTTCGCAAGCCTTGTGCCGATGTTTTCCTGGATGCAGCGGACATGGCAAGGGACGCTCAATATGTTGCCGGCCTACAGAGCGGTGCTGGAAATGCTTGAAAAATTCCACACAGCCGAGGAACCTCAGACATATGGTCAGGTAGACCCAATCGAATTGGAAACAGGAGTTGAGTTTCGCGGCGTTTGTTTCAAGTACGTCAAGGAACACGGAGACTTTGTTCTTGACCACATGGACCTGTTCATTCGAGCCCGGGAGACGACGGTGATCCTTGGGCCCTCCGGTGGAGGGAAGAGCACATTCGCCGATCTGCTGATCGGCCTGTTGACCCCTGACGTTGGCAAAGTCCTTGTTGACGGCAAGCCGCTGGAAGGAAGCGTTTTGCATTCCTGGCGTAGATCGGTAGGTTATGTCCCCCAGGAGAGTCTGTTGTTCCATGAGACGTTGCAGGAAAATATGCGGTGGGCTTCGCCGGGGAGTTCAGATCAAGACATCTGGAATGCTCTACAAATGGCTTCGGCAGCAGACTTTGTCAAAGCATTGCCGGAAGGGCTTATGACAATCGTGGGGGATCGAGGCGTGCGGCTTTCGGGAGGGCAAAGGCAGAGAATCTCACTGGCAAGGGCTCTCTTGCGCAAGCCCACCTTGCTGTTGTTGGATGAAGCCACGAGCAATCTGGATGCAGAAAATGAGCAGCGGATAATTCAAGCCATGCAAGAGCTGCGAGGAAAGATGACCGTTGTATTTATCTCACACCGAGAGTCGGTGGTGGAATGCGCGGACAGAGTGGTGGTGATCGAAGGAGGCCGGGCACTCGTCCATACATGACCAAAGTGGGATTGTCCCAAGTCGATCCTTTGGGTCATGGGGCTCACACAATCTGCGGCCGTCTCATTTCTTCACGAGCTGGAGACATACCGTAAGGCCTAACAAGGCCATCCCCACAAGATCAGTCCATGCTGTGGGATAGACCAGGCATAGTCCTGACAGGGCTAACAATCCCCGCTCAAGCCGGGTGGACATCCTAAAGAGCCATCCTGAAGCGGCCGATGCAAAAGCAAAAACCCCGACGAACGAAGTGGCAATTACCCACAGGGATTCGCCGAGATCCTTCCCTTTAAGCAACAAGGCGTAGCCCGACGGATCCAGGGTAAACATAAATGGGATAACAAAAGCCACCAGCGTATATTTCCAGGCCATCATCGTGGTCTTGTAGGGATCTCCCCCGGTAAGAGCCGCGGCTGCAAAAGGAGATAATGCCGTCGGAGGCGAAACTTCTGATAAGACTGCGTAATAAAAGATAAACATATGGGCTGCATAATCCGGTATTCCGAGCTTTGTGAGCGCCGGGGCTGCAATGACTGCGGCAATGATATAGGTAGCTGTTATGGGGACTGCCAGGCCGATTATCCAGAGCAACACCGCAGTGTACACCAATGTGAGCAGCAGATTGTGACCGGCATACGTAATGATGATCGTTGATAATTTAAGACCAAGGCCGGTGAGGCTCACCACTCCCACGATAATTCCCGCACACGCACACACTGCGGCCACGTGCAGGACTGCCAGAGTTCCGAATATCAAAGCTTCAACAAGTTTATGAGGCGTGAACCACGTCTCTCGTCGAATGAAACAGCACAGCACACAAACAACGATTGCGTAAAAGACCGCGAGCGGCGGAGTAAATCCCCTCACCAAGAAAACAACAATGGTTATGACGGGGAGAAAATGATAACCATACATTCGGACAAGAGTTTTGAGATCCTGCTTCTTTTCGATGTCCACCAATTTCATCCCAAATTTCCTCGCATCAAACTCCACCATGAGCAACAGACTCCAGTAATAGAGGCATGCGGGAATGGCGGCCATTTTGATGACGTCCAGGTAGGAGATACGAAGAAATTCCGCGATGAGAAAAGCGGCAGCACCCATGACCGGCGGGGTAAGCACTGCCCCGAGTCCTCCTGCTGCAAGCAAACCTCCTGCATTCTCTTTGTCATATCCGGCTTTCTTGAGCATGGGGTATGCGACAGACCCCACCGTAACCGTGTCCGCTACCCCGCTACCGGATCCACCCGCCAAGAAAAAGGATGACATGACCACGGTGCGGCCTGCGCCGGTGGGCTTCCTCCCCATGGCCGTAAACGCGAAGTTCACGTAAAAGTTGCCCGCTCCTGAAACTCGTAGAAATGATCCGAAAATGGTGAACATGATGATGAACGTTGAGGAAACGTCTATGGGAATGCCGAAGATGCCTTCCAAGGTCATGTACATGTGCCCAATAATGCGTTCCAGGTCGTAGCCTCGATGGGTCCAGGGTGGGGGAAGCCACGGTCCTGCGTAGGCATAAACCAGGAACAAGATCACCGTGATAGGCATGATCAGGCCTGTTGTGCGTCTCGCTGCCTCTAATATGAGCAGGATAAGTATGGTGCCAAAAATTTCATCGAAATGGTTGGGAGTGACTGCCCTGTATATGAACTCCTCGAAATCTATGAGCATGTACCCTATGGAAGCCAGAGAGAGAAACACCAGAATGATGTCGACTGCGTTGACTTTCCGTTTGTACCTTTTGAAAGCCGGATAGTGGAGAAAAATCAGCGTGAGTATAACACCGACGTGGATTCCGCGAAGGATCTGTGTAGTGATGGTACCGACAGCCACGTAGAGAGCAAACAGAGAGTTGGCAACGGCTATGACCGTTATGATCGTTGTCCATAAGAGTGTCGTGTCCCGCGTAACACCCTCCTCCTTTTCAATCACCTCCTCGACTCTTTTGAGCTGCTTTTCCGCGACCCACTCAGCCTCTTTGTTCTCCATTACCTATCCCCTCAAGCAAAGAGCCGCATATTGAAAGACATTCATTTCTTCCAGTCGTATATGGATCTTTCCGTCGCAGTCTCCAGACATCCCTAATTCAACAATTTGACCTCGGAACTCGAGCGCATGCCTCCCTGTGCTGGATCCAGGGATAATGAATCCTTCCAGTTCCTGGTGGGGCACTTCTTCGGGACTCGGGCCAATGCCCAAGTATGCACGGACGGCGTCGCTCTCAGTGACAATGCTTTCGACCTTAAGTTTTCCACCGGCCACTTTGAAGTTTTCAGTTACCCGCTCGTGATACATGGAATGGGTGTACGAACGTGACAGGATGTCGCCTTCCGAGACCAGAAAGAATGGACCCGCATCATTGATACGGATCACCGGCACCTTGTGGTTCATCCCCATGATCAGTAGAGCACCAACAGCACTAAGCAATATGAAAAACCGTGCTCCCCGGATCGAACTCCATCTCATGGTTCAACGCTCAATCCCTTAGCCTTGTAGTAAGCAAGTGCGCCTTTTTGAAAGGGTATGGGCGACCCAAGTACCGCTCCCTTAAGATCGAGGCTTTCTGCCTGTTTATGCACGGCCACAAGTTCGTCCTTGTGATCGAACATGGAGGCCAATATGTCATAGGCCAACTTTTCTTCCATGTCTTCGTGGCAGATGAGAATGTTACCCACTGCAGCCACAGGCACGTCAACATCGAAACCTTTGTAAGACCCTGAAGCAATGGTGGTGCCGTAATACACCGGCCCATACTTGGTGGTCATTTTCTCCACCACATCTCGGTTGGGGATAAATCCGACCTTCATGCCCGGAGCTGCCGTCAGATCGAGCACCGAGGCAGTGGGAACCCCGCCACACCAAAAATATGCATCAATCTTCCCGTCCTTGAGAGCGCCAGCCGACTCGGACGCCCCAAGTCTGTCCCTCTTTATATCCTTGTCCGGATTAATTTCATTCGCCTCCAGGATGCGCAGGGCCATGACCTCTACTCCGCTTCCCGGTGCACCAGTAGAGATGGTCTTGCCCTTCATATCCTTTACGGTCTTAATCCCCTTTTCCTGTGCCGCCACAATGTGCATGACATTTGGATAGAGTACCGCGAGGTTCCTGATGGGAAGCTTCTGCTTGAACATGCCCGTTCCCGCCCACGCATCGTATGCGGTATCGCCCATGACGATGCCGAGATCAGACTTCTTCGCGGCCACGAGCTTGCAGTTGTCCACAGAGGCAGCTGTCACCTCGGCTGCTGCTTCGACATTTGGAACATACTTGGTAATGACTGCCGCAACGGCGCCTCCGAGGGGAAAATACACTCCACCCATGCCGCCGGTGGCAATGGAAATCCTCTTTCGGACCTGCCCGAGGACAGTTTGAGGATGACCGACGAGTATTGCACTCCCCGCGGCTAACGCTGCCTTCAGGAAAAGTCTCCTACCACATCGGGAATTATCGAACTGATCATTCTCTGCCATGTGTTTCTCCTTCATTCTCGACTTGAAGTTTACGCGTCAGTTCTTATGAAACAGCCCTGACACACGAGTGCCTCATTCCTGTCCGTCAATGGGATGATTGTGACTAATGTGGTTCTTGAGGATGCCTGCGCACTCACCAGATACTGTAGCCCGTTCGGTGTGAGGAACAGGGCTTATCGACTATTCGGCTGTGGTCACGATACACCAACCCCCGATGCTTTTCAACGCTATTCCCGTTCGAGAAACATCTGTGTTTTCTCGGGATTGTCGTCTTCTGGATTCAGGATATTGGGTCTAAAGACCTCATCGCGTATTTTTTGAACAAGAAAAGCCGGTTCTCGTATATAGTATGATGTTCAGCCGGACGAATCTGGAATTCATTGACAAGACAACTCTCATCAATCCCTCGGAGCACTTGAGTGGGTGGTTATTCCGAGCTGCCGTTTATCATCTTCTTGAGGCGCTCCACTATTTCCTCAAGTTCCTTGTTTCTCGCAAGCAGGGCGTCCTCAGCCTGCCGCTTTTCGGCTTTCAGGCGTAATGTTTCGAATGCCAGTTCAACGAGTTCGAGGAGTTCCGCTGGACGAACGGGCTTCTGGAGATAATAGAAGGCTCCTTTTTCGAGAGCGACGACGGCGGAATCCACATCTGCGTAGGCGGTCATGAGGATGCACACGCAGTCAGGGTTGCTGATTTTGAAGTCGGAGAGAAGAGCCGTCCCGGGTTTGTCGGGGAGTTTGAGATCCACCAAGGCGAGACCCGGTTTCAGGTCCCTTGTGATGCGTGCGGCCTCGGCGCTGGTCCCGGCACAGAGGACAGTGTAGCCCTCTCCCTCAAGGATGTCTTTCAAATTGTCACAAAACCCTGCGTCATCGTCTACGATGAGGATACCGGAGAACTGAAGGTCGGTAGCCTTGCGACCTTTCAGCAACTTGATGATGTCGTAATTTCTTTTCATATCGGATTTCCTCTTCTCAGTATGGTACGATGACCGTAACGGTCGTCCCGCTGTGCTGCCGGGACCTTAGGTCCACTCTTCCTCCATGTTCCTCCACCAGTTTCTTGACAATGGCCAACCCTAGTCCGGTACCACGGGCTCGTGTGGTGAAGAGTGGCTCAAATGCACGCTGGGCAGTGGCCGCATCCATGCCCAGGCCGTTGTCTTCAATCTGAATACTGATCCCGCCGTCTGTAGTCGATGTGGTCACGTAAATCTCCGGACGGTAGAACGTGCCTTTTTGGAGGGTTTCAGCCTGCCTTGCGGTTACCGCCTGGACGGCGTTCTCCACTAAGTTAATAAGGATACGGCGTATCTTTTCCTTGTCAAAGCTCACCGTAGGCAAAGTGGGGTCAAAGTTCCTCGTCAGATGCAGGTCCGGCGGAAGAGACATCTGGTCGAGCACTTCCTCGAGAGATGGATTGATATCACCTTTTACGGGTGCGAATCGTCTGCCTCTGGTATATTCCAGGAGTTCACCGATGATGGAGTCGCACAGGCCTACCTGTTCTTCAATCCTATGGAGATGTTTGGCTGTTTTCTCTTCTGAAACATCCATTTTTTTCAGAAGGTAATATGCAGATGTACGTATGACTCCGAGGGGGTTTCTCAGCTCGTGGCTCACTATGGCTGTCAGTTGTCCCAGCACGGACAGCCTTTCGTTCTTGATGAGTTCCTGCTGGGCAGCCTCAAGGTCTTTGGTGCGTTCAGTTACCTTTTCTTCCAATTCGGAGGCGTAATCGGTGAGCAGGGCCTCCCGCTCCTGATAATAATCAATCTTTCTCTCCAGTTCTTTGGGAGATAATTTTAGTCCTGCCACAATTTCTGCGTACACTTCGGACAGATCCCGGGCTTCTGCTGCTGTGAAGATTTCGGCCTGGTTCAAGGCTCGGTGAGCGGCAGCCGTACCAATGGATCCAGCCAAGAGCTTCTCCACCTCGCTATGCAACCTCGCCAGTTCCACGATGGAAATTTTCGGTTTGTTTGCCACACCGACTGTCTGGAGACACTTCTCGGTGATGGAGACGGCGTTGTTCTCGCTGAAATATTCACCAAGAAGTTTTTCTATGATTTCTTGTTTTGGGGCGAAATCGATGTATGGCTCTCGCTGACTGCTTCGTATGAGAGGGGGTGGGGTTCGCTGAGACCCGACAAAAGCCTCTGCCAGGCTCTGCTCTTCTTCGGTCTGTCTAAAATAGAGAGACCCCAGAATGTAGAGGCCTATATTGAATATCATGGACCAGAAAACCGTGTGTGTTATGGGGTCCAGGATATACAGGCCGAAAAGCTCCTCCGGTTTGAGCCATCCGACACCAAATGGGCCTTTATGGAGGAAAGCGTCCGAAATCCAGCCGCTTCGAACAAAAGCGGGCACGAGTAATGTGTAGATCCATATGAGGAAGCCGGCGCCGAGTCCCATGAGCGCTCCTGCCTCACTGCCCCGACGCCAGAAGATCCCCCCCAGAATAGGAGGGGCAAACTGAAGTGCTGCCGCAAAAGATATGATGCCTATGTTGACGAGCATATAAGACTCGCCGACCTCTCTCTCAAACCAGTACCCACTAAAAATGACGCCGGCTACGGCAAACCATCGGCATTTCAGCAGATGCCGCCTGAGGAATGAGAGGGGTTCCACCCAGCCCATGACAGGCACCAAGAGGTGATTGGTGACCATTGTCGCTACGGTAATGGAGCTGATCATGATCATGCCTGTGGCCGCTGATCCGCCTCCAAGGAACACAAGCAGTGAAAGCCACTTCTGTCCGGCGTGCAGAGGCAAGCCGAGCACGAACGTGTCAGCCTCGGAGGTGGGATATCCCTTCGCCAGGCCGGCCATTGCAATGGGCAGGACGAAGATATTGATAAGCAGCATATACAGAGGGAAAAGCCACATGGCAGTGCTGATATGCCTCTCATCAGAATTCTCAACTACTGCGACGTGAAACTGTCTGGGCAGGAACATGATGGCAGACATGGCTAATACGAGATAGGTTGTCCACAAAACCGGGGAGGCCTGGTGGCCGCTCCACATGTCGGCAAGCAACTCAGGTGTTTGTTGGGACATTTTGTCAAAGATGTCGGCGAAGCCGTCAAACAAGAAATATGTAACAAATATGCCCGCTGCGAGAAATGCGAGAAGTTTTACCATGCACTCCACGGCTACAGCCATGATGAGGCCCGGGTGCCTCTCTGTGGGGTCCAGGCGTCTTATCCCGACGATAATGGTGAAAAGCACCATAAGGCCCATGACCACTGGACCAAGGTGCCGAGCAATCCACGAAGTTGCTATGCCTTCCGGGGAAGTAATAATGGCAAACGTTGAGATGACCGCTTTGAATTGTAATGCGATGTACGGCATGGTCCCCACGAGAGCGATTATGGTGGCCAAAGCAGCGAGAGATTGAGACTTATTGTATCGAGCGGAAATAAAATCCGCGATGCTCGTGATGTGATGAGCACTTTTAATCCGTACGAGCTTGCGAAGCACCGTCCCCCACATGACAATTGCAATAGTGGGACCGAGATAAATGGGCAGGAAAAGGAGCCCTGAAGTTGCGGCTTTGCCGACGCTTCCGTAATACGTCCATGCTGTACAATATACAGCGAGGGAGAGGCTGTAGACCACCGGGTTGTTCACCAGGTTGATTCCCATTTCGGCCTTGCGTTCGACCCACAACGCCGTGAGGAACAGAAACCCCATGTAAACTACAAACACCGTCAATGTGGTCAAAGGATCCAGCATTGGAGTGTCCTCCTAACGGGATTCGAACCGGTTTGCCTCTAATTTGTCTTTTTCAGTCTGGCTTCTTCCCACCAAGTAAAGCAAGAAAATTACTGCTGACCATATTATGAAGAGATAGATGAATACAATTTCCAGTCGTGCGACGTCGGAAAATGATACGAACGGCCAACCGAAAAGGAATATGCAGAGAAAGAACAGGAAGATGTGGAATTCGGTTTCTCCCAAGAGGGCTCGAAGTCTTCGCATCGTCGTTGCTCCTGGTTGCGGGAGTGTATTGCAATCTTTTTGAGGAAATGAGATCAGGTCGAGGAACGGCGGCTCGCTAACGTCTCTGCCGAGAATGCCTCTCTTCGCAAGCCTTCTTTATCCGAGAGCAGATCTGGTTTGTGTAGCCTCCTTTGGTTAAAGTATGGTGAACAGATAGTAGCTCAAAGCGAGACTCACGTAAAGCATTCAAGCTTTATTTTTCTGCCTAATTCATGAGCCGCAAAAAATAGCGTAAGCGGGATATTGGGATTTGCGTTGGTGGAATGGAATGGTCGCGCCCTCTCCACCTTGGGGATCTCTTGGGTCTCGACATCCGTGTGCGACTGACTGCCTCTGCTCTTATTTCTAAGGAACCATGACTAATTGGGTGATATGAAGATTTGGTAAACTTTGGCCTCAACCGAGGAAGATTCCCACGGTCTTGCTAATCGCATTTTTATCGTGGTGTTTCCGGTCCTTGATGGAACAAACACGAAGACTTGTTTGCCGGACGCTCCCAAGAGCTTTGAATCCGGCTTTTCGTACCACGATTCCTCGAGTTTCAAGAAGGCCTTATCAAACTCAGCGGACCAGCTATATCCAGTACTCCCGATTGCAGCCGTGAGGACGATTCGAAAGGGTTTCCCTAATTCTGCCTTGATTTCATCGTCTGTGGCGCAACTATTATGCCAGGTTCCTAACACTAGAACAGAAGTCAAGAACAACACTGTCGCCACCCTAATAGGATTACTCATTAATAGAGTTGTCATGCTGTACCCCCGTGGCCCTCGCCAAGCCCCTACGCTACGAGGAGTGTCTCACAATTAGTCGACTATTTGGACCCCTTATTCTTCGAATTCCCCCATCTATCGAGAATTTGCCCCTGCTCACCAGACTGCGTCTTATCTTGGTTGGGAATCTTTGATGAGTCGCCCGTGGATTCCCCATTGGTTTTTTGCACTTTCCCTCGGGTCGTAGCAACGTCCTGCTTGGTTCTGGTGCCTTCTGCCGTTCGTTGCAGCATGTTGCTAGAAAAAAAGCCGCCTTTGAGAGAGGCGGCTAAGGGTTAGACATGATTGTTTTTGTCTGGTGGAGCTGGACGGGATCGAACCGACGACCTCTTGAATGCCATTCAAGCGCTCTCCCA